>CAYXWX010000011.1:51955-71230 GCA_964468915.1 uncultured Pirellulaceae bacterium | reverse complement strand
GTAGCTTCTTCGGAAGCTACGTTTTCTCATTTAGTTTCACTTGGGCGAGTACGATTTTTCTCTGAAACAGCTGATCAACTAAACAAGACTTGAAGGTCTTCGGCGGTCAAAGATCGAATCAAAGATTCATCCGGCTGAATGATCTTGTCGGCCAGGTCGCGTTTGGATTCCTGCAACGCAACAATCTTTTCCTCAACGGTGTCCCGGCAAATCATACGATAGGCAATGACCGGATTCTTTTGGCCCATGCGGTGAGCGCGATCGATCGCCTGAGCCTCAACGGCTGGGTTCCACCATGGATCAAGGATGAATACGTAGTCAGCTGCGGTCAGGTTGAGTCCGTGACCGCCCGCCTTGATGCTGATCAAAAACGCAGAGACCGAATTGTCTTCCTGAAAACGCTTGACGCTTTGAGCACGCTTGGTTGATTGGCCGTCAAGGTACTCATACTTGATTCCAATTTCGTCAAACTGTTGCTTCACTAATGACAGGAAGGAAGTGAACTGCGAGAACACCAGAACTTTGTGTCCCTCGGAGGCGATGTCGCAAATCTGCTGACCTAGAAGTTCAAGTTTGGCTCCCGGTTTGGATTTCTTGTCCAAGAGCCGAGGGTCACAAGCCACCTGCCGTAACCGCAAGAGTGCCTCAAGGACCTGAATTTTGGATCGGCCGATGCCGTCGGTTTCGACTTTTTTGGCCAGTTTTACCCGATAGTATTCTTTCAGTTCGTTGTACGCCTTTTTCTGCGCCGGCAGCATGTCGCAGCATAGCGTCTGCTCGGTTTTCGGTGGCAGGTCAGTCAACACTTGCTCTTTGGTGCGACGCAGCAGGAAGGGACTGATGGCTTTCGAGAGCGAGGCCAGCGTTTCTTCGCGTTCTGCTTCGTTGTTTTTCTTTTGGTTCGTCAGTCGGGCAAAGTTGGTCGAATTCCCCAGCATTCCCGGATTGAGAAACTCGAACAACGACCACAACTCACCCAAATGGTTTTCGATTGGCGTTCCCGTCATCGCAAGGCGGTAATCTGCACGAAGCAAACGGCTGGATTTCGCGCACTGAGCCTTGGAGTTCTTGATCGCCTGGGACTCATCCAAAATGGCGTAGTCCAGATCCAGTTCCGCAAGATCTTCAATGTCACGCCGCATCGTCCCGTAAGTCGTTATCAGAACGTCAAAGCCACCTTCATCCATCGCGACCCGCACGTTCTCCATTCGTTTGGTTCCGGTGTAATTGAGCATCCGCAACCGCGGCGTGAATTTCGCTGCTTCCTCGATCCAGTTGAAGATCAGGCTTTTGGGGACAATCACGATCGAGGGTTTTCGTTTGAGTTGTTCGGCTGCCGTCAGCAACGCAGGCTGTTTTTTCTTTTTTGAAGCAGCTTTCTTCTTTCTGCCTTTCGATTCGTCCGCGTTGATCTTTCTGGTACGTCGGGACTCGAGCAACGAGAGAACCTGAACCGTTTTCCCCAAACCCATGTCATCAGCAAGACAGCCGCCCAGCCCGAACTCTCTGAGAAAGTGAAGCCAGCCCAGTCCTTCGCGTTGGTAACTGCGGAGTTCGCCTTTAAATCCGCGTGGCGGCGATTTCGGCTTCACACCGTTGAACGATTTCAGCTTCTTGCGAAAGGCACGAAAGCCCTTGTCAACTTTGACCCCTTTCGCATCCAGCATCGCATCAAGCAACATCGCTTGCGTCGGTCGAAAGCGGACCTTGTCATCCACGACCTGACCAAACGCGGCAAGGCGAGAATATTTCTCAAGCAACTCAGATGGAATTCGACCCTTGGTGCCATCGGCAAGCGTGACAAAGTGCTGCTTGTTCGCCATCGCCTGCAGCAAGCCCGGCAAGGCGATACTTTGACCTTCAAAGTTCACCGTCGCTGCAAGGTCGAACCAGTCCTGACCGGATTCGACTGACATGCTGAACTCGCCGGCGCGTTTGATGGGTTTGCCATGAAGCTGAATCGCCCAGCCATTCTCAGCCAGCTGGTCAATGATCGGCATCAAGTGTTTCTTGTTGACGCGAAAATCTGAGTTTTCGTAGTAATGTTGTGTCGTGTCGGTCAGAGGAAACGCCGTTAACTGTTGAACCAGCTCAGATTCGGCTGCAGGATTCCGCACCGACCAGCAGTTGTTTTCTTCGTCATAGATCGCCGTTCTGGAGTCCTTTAATGAAATGATGGTTTCGCCATAGCCAAAGTGAACCTCGCCGCCGAGTTCATTGGAACTACCAGAGTTATCGAGTTTGAGCACACCTTGTGGTTCGGCGACTTCCGGTTGTTCAACTTTCCAGCTGTCGGGAATCCGAATCGCAGGCAAGCCATCGATTCTCGCGATCTGATTGAGGAACGCATTGCGATCCTTTTTTGCAATATTGACCGAAGGGCTGTTTTTGATCTCGGTCCAGATCGGAATCGCTGCGGGGTTGGAGACACGAATCAAACGATCCATCAGAAGGGCGATTCCATTTTTTGAAAGCATGACAACTTCAGCGTCGTCAAGCTGTTCGCCATTGTGCTCAATGATAGATTCCAGAATGGCGCTTTGCTTCGGTTTGGTTTGCTCACGGATATGAACTTGAATTTCGGCAGCGTCGAGGAAGTCGATCTTTCGAATTGAGTGAAACTCCTCCAGCGGCAAATCCATCCCGAGCGTCCAACGCAACCGACCGCTGGCAGCCAACAGTTCGCATAGCTCGCCAGACCAGTTGGGCTCGATTTCAAATTCTGAAAAGCTGGATCTGGCCCCGCGATAACTATATTGATCAGCATAAGAACGGTCGGCACCCATCAATAAACCCGCAATTTGCCGGTCAACTGGATCAGCCAATTCAATTGCCGAACTGTGTGAAAAATTGAAGGCTTTCAGCTTGCCCCATTCACCGTTGACTTTTCGTTCTCGTCGAAAAACTCTCAAAGAAAGCTCAGGCAATTCGCGATACGGACTCACGCTGGTATCGATGACGTAGTGAATCTCTGCCTTTTGGGCGGTAGCGGTTTGAAATGGGCTTTCGGGCCGGTCGCTCGCGCGGGTTGAACTTAACGTCACACTTTGAAGGAGCGACATCCACTGTGGAACGGAAGATCGTCCCGAGTGGTTCTTCTTGAGCGGTTTTTTCTTGCGAAGACCCGATCGGGTTTCACTTATTGACCTTGAATCTGCCTCCGTCATACCGTGAATGGCTTCGAACTTCAGGATCGTGGCCCAGATGTGTTTACAAAAGTAGCCGTCATCGAAGCGAGGGCAGGTGCAGGAGATTGCTTCTTCATTTTCGAAGTCCTCCACGTCAAGTGTGACTTCGTAGAAACCGTAAGACCCATCGACTTCTGCGGTCAGAATTCCGTCCCGAACTTTCATGTTGGAAACCGAGCCACCGTGAAAGTAGCTCGCGCCCCGGTTTCGATCTCCCGAATTAAACAATGGTTTCAATGTATGGCTAAGCGACATTTAGCTCTCGGCACTTCTTGCGCATGGAACAGGTGGAGAGTCCCCGATTATGCAGATTCGGCTTACTTGGAGAACGCAAATTGCGAAGTTTCAGGCCGACATTTTAGCCAGAGCAGACTTCAATCGTCAGAATCGTTTTGGTCGGGCTATCAAAAATCGCTGGGAGAGTAGCTGGTCAGGCGAAATTGATCGAGTGCTCGGAGAACGAACTCAGTGGTCTTCGTCAGAAAAGTTGCGTCCGTCATTCCGACACCCTGGTCGGGCTTCCAACGCAACTATTGAAAATCACGGTTTTCAATAAAAAACAACGGCCAACGCAATCAAAAAGTTGCGTTGGCCGTTTGATTCAAAATCAAGCTCCCCCGCCTGGGCTCGAACCAGGGACACATGGATTAACAGTCCATTGCTCTACCGACTGAGCTACAGGGGATCGCGGTAGGTCGTTAAAGGGGATCAGTTTAGAAAAAGGACCCTCGACAGGCAAGGGCTTTTATCGACCGGTTCCCGATCGATTTCCAATGATTGTCGCCAACCAATTGGAAGAATCCGTTTGGTGCATCCAAGTTGCTGGTAACCCGAGGAACTTGCCTTTCTGGAATCGGCACCCGAAGCGGGCCGGCGAAGCAGGTCAGGCGTTTGCCGCCTCGCCCAGATCTTTGAAGCGGTACCCCACACCACGAACTGTTTCGACCGCGTCCGCACTCTCACCAAGCTTCTTACGCAGTGAGCGGATATGGACATCGATGGTTCGCTCCAAAACCAGAGAATCGCCTCCGAGGGCTGAATCGATCAACTGAGATCGCTCGAACGCTCGACCGGGATTCCGGATCAGCGTGTCAAGCAAGCGAAACTCGCTGGGCGTGAGATCGACGGGGTTTCCGTCCAGGGACACGCGATGCTTCACTCGGTCGACTTTGATTGGTCCATTGATCACCACGTCGCTGCCGGGTCCGTGGGCTCGACTGTGGCGTCGCAGCAAAGATTTGACTCGTTCCATCAGGATGCGGACGCTGAACGGTTTGACGACGTAATCGTCTGCGCCCGCAGAGAACCCGGTCAGGTGATCGGATTCTTCGCCTTTGGCAGTCAGCATCAGAATGGGAGTGTCGCGTGTTGCGTTTTCGGATCGCAGACGCCGGCAGGTTTCAATTCCGTCCACCAGAGGGATCATGACGTCCAGCACGATCAAGTCAGGCGAATGGTTTCGCGCCTGGTTGATCCCGTCAACGCCATCGTGAGCACAAATGACCTCATAACCAACGTTACTGAAGTTGTATTCGAGAACTCCCGCCAGGGAGCGATCATCTTCAACAACAAGGATTCTCTTGGTTGCCATCGATTCTACGTCAGTTCGGGTGAGTACTCTGAATGATTGTGTCGGATGATCTCGCCGTCGATCATGTAAATGACATCCTCGGAAATATTTTCCGCATGATCGGCGATTCGTTCGATGTGACGGGCAGCAGTAAAGCAATGCAGGGCAGCAACCACCAGCTTTGGGTCACTGCCCATCAAGCTCTGGAGTTCCTGAATCACCGCGAGGTTCAAATCATCAACTTTTCTGTCCGTTACGATTACCTTTTTCGCCAGCGAGATGTCGGAGTTGACGAACGCATCCAATGCCATCCGGACCATCCATTTGGACAAGTTAACCATTTCCGGCAGTTGGTCCGGGATTGGGAAGTAGGGATGCTCGTGCATGTTCTGAGCACGTTCGGCGATATTGCAGGCGAGGTCAGCAATTCGTTCCAGATCCGAGTTGATCTTCAGGACCGTCGTGATTCGACGAAGGTCAGCTGCTACTGGCTGGTGCAGTGCAAGAATCTTCAGGCAGTCTTCCTCGATCTCCACTTCCAGCTGGTTCACCTGGTCGTCCGTGGCGATAACTTCGGAAGCGAGTTCAACTTGCTGCTCGCATAGACCTTGAACTGCTTTGTCGATCATTTGTTCGACGATGCCAAAGACCGACATCAGCCGTTCGTGAAGTCTGTCTACGTCGATTTGAAGATGTCGGCCCATGGTCTTGTTTCATGAAAAGAGGTTTGCAGAATCTCAATGATACATTGCGTTGTTTGGTCGTTTGAACGAATGATTCGCTGAAAGCGACCTTTACTCTCGCGCTGCGTTTTCAACCAAATTTACCGGAAACATAGTCTTCGGTTTGCTGCTTGGCAGGGCGAGTAAACACTTGTTCGGTGCTTCCTTCTTCAATGATTCTTCCTTCAAAGAAGAATGCCGTTCGGTCACTGCAACGGGCGGCCTGATGCATGTTGTGTGTGACAATCACAATCGTATATTGCTCTCGGAGTTCGAAAATCAAATCTTCGATTCGCGCCGTTGAAGCGGGGTCCAGAGCCGAACATGGCTCGTCCATTAAAAGAATCTCGGGACCAACGGCGATGGCTCGAGCGATGCACAATCGCTGCTGTTGGCCACCGGATAAACCCAAGGCTGATTGATGCAGGCGGTCTTTGACTTCATTCCACAACGCGGCTTTCTTGAGCGACCATTCGACCAACTCCTCAAGATCGGTCTTGCTCATTCCAGCAAAGTGGAGACGTGGCCCGAACGCAATGTTGTCGAAGATCGATTTGGGAAACGGATTCGGTTTCTGGAAAACGATCCCAACTCGACGACGCAGCGAAACGACGTCCGTCGATTTTGCCAGGATATCGATATCAGGCAAACGCAGGCTACCTGACGCTCGAGCGCCCGGCACGACATCGTTCATACGGTTGATCCACTTGAGCAACGTGCTCTTGCCACAGCCACTGGGACCGATGAATGCTGTGACTCGCTTGCCGGGGATATCCAGAGTCAAATTGTGAAGCGCTTGAAAGTTACCGTACCACGCGCTGAAATCAGACAACGAAATGATCGACTGAGGTGATTCCGTTTCTTTGGATTCCGGGTGCCGGATCGTTTCTGGAGTGAACTGAGATGACATGGACGACTTATCAGTCTTGGTTGATGCAGGAAAAGCTGAGGACATGGAACTCTCGTCGGCGTGAGTCAGGTTAACCGTTTCTGAGCCAGTTGGCGAATCAGCACGGCAATCGAGTTGAACGCAAACAAAATGCCCAGCAACACAATGATACCTCCAGCAGCGATGTGTTGGAAATTCATCGTCGCGTTTGGATCAATGGGTAGCCCAGCCCAGTAGTAAATTTGGATCGGTAAAACCGAAAAATCGTCCATTAAGTGTTTCGGTCCCTGGGTAATATAGACGATGCCGGCCAGCATCAGGATCGGAGCCGCTTCACCAATCGCCCGGCTCATTGCGAGAATCGCACCCGTCATGATTCCCGGAACGGCGGCGGGCAGGCTGACGTTGCTGATTACCTGCCATGGAGTGCATCCCAGTCCCTGTGCCGCCTGACGAAGTGATGACGGTACTGCCCGGAGGGCCTCCTGAGTTGAGATGATGATCACCGGAAGAATCACCAGCATCAGCGTCAAGCTGGCAGCCAATACGCTGCGACCGAAGGGTAACCGGAACGAGTACCACGCTTGATTGGCATTGATTCCGCCCTCGGCATCCGACAGTACGGAAACCGCCAACGTTTCGTCATCGTCAGGGAAGTCATCGTCTGGCCCAATGACATTCAGCGTGACCTCGCTGCCATCACTTTTGAATGCAGTCATTCCATTGGTTAGCGCTGGGATCGTGTCGCGGTCATCCACCGGCAAAAACACGACCTCCATTCCTTCGGTCAGATACTGTCGTTGATAGGTCGTGCCGATTTCGAACCACGGATTGGCCTCCGAACCGAAAACGCCAAACATCGTTGCAAAGGCAGTCAGCCCAAGGATTCCGTAGACGATGGATGGAACACCAGCAAGGTTACTGATGTTCAGTTGCAACAAACTTGAAAGTCTTCGCAACCAGAGACTGGTTGGTTTGAACTCTTCAAGAAACACAGCGGTTCCAATCCCCAGCGGAAGACAAAACAACGCACATCCCATGCAAACCCAAATCGTTCCTTGCAGCGCTGGACCGATGCCAGCCTCAGCGGCGTCAGGAGCAGGTGGGTTGGTAAAAAAATGACCCGATCCTGTAACTGCCGGCACGCCCTGAACAATAATCGACAGCAACAACACCAGCAAAATGACTACGGACGCGGATGACGTGATCACGCAAGCCAGCCAGAACAGCCAGTTCAGCCGAGTTCGTTTCTCGACGGGCGTATTCGGGTATTCGTTGAAATCGGGAGTTGTCTCGGAAGCGTTAATCGTAAGCCTCCTGAAACCGCAAACGAATCACGTTACCAAGTAACGACAAAGCGAGTGTCATCAGGAAAAGCACCAACGCCACCGAGTAAATCGAAAAATACTCAACGTCAAAATTCGAAAGATCACCTTTGGCCATTTGAGTCATGTGGCCGGTCATCGTTTGAATCTGACCGCGCGGGTCGGCCGTCAGCCGGGCAAGACTACCTGCCGCCAAGGCAACGATCATGGTTTCGCCAATCGCTCGCGCCGCCGCAAGCAGGAAAGCTGAAATGATTCCCGATAGCGCCGCTGGAACGACAACTTTCACCGATACATCAAATTTTGTTCCGCCCAACCCATAGGCGGCTTCTCGCAAGCGTCCGGGAACGGCTCGAAGAGCATCTTCAGACAGCGAGGCGATCGTCGGCAAGCAAAGGATGCCTACCGCGATACCAGCACTTAACGCGTTGTAGTAATCGAGTTTGATTCCAACCCAGTTGCCAAGGAACGGAGTGATCACCGCGAGTGCAAAAAAGCCATAGACAACGGTTGGGATACCCGCGAGCAACTCAAGGCTGGGTTTGAGTATGTTCCGCAACCAATCGGGTGCGTACTCGGCCAGGTAAATGGCAGTGATCAAGCCCAGAGGAAGGGCAACAATCATGGCGATGACCGTTACCCACATCGTTCCACAAATCAGAGGCCAGATACCAAAGTGTTTGACTTCGCCCAGCTGAGGGTTCCACTTCAGTCCTGTGACGAACTCCCAGACACTCGTTTCAGGCATACTGAAAAACGTGCGAGTTTGCCAAACCAGCAGCACGACAATCGAAACCGTGATCAATACCGTGAACAGGGCACACGCAGCCAGCGACAGATAAATTACCGTTTCCCAGGCACGAGTCGCACCGAGTGATCGAAAAGACCGCTCGGTGAGAATCCGTGGTGTGGCGTTGGGCGCAGTGGCCATGTGCTTGCTGAGACTATGCAGTATTTGAGCGGAAACGAACGGTCAGGAGCGGCCGAACCGAAGCTGGAATTTTACTCCAGTGTCAGAATATTTTCAGCCGTGTAAAGCTCTGTCAGGCTGCCTTCTTTCTTCTCGCCGTCTTTATTCCAGAAATGCGTTCCAGTCTTGCGACGTTTGAAGTGATTTACCGCGACAGAGCTGATTTCCTCGGGCAATCCCACATAATCGACCGCCTTAGCCAGTTCACCCGCGTTTTCCAGATAGTGGGTTACGAAGACCTTGACCTCAGGTCGGCGAGCCGACTTTGCGTTGACGTAGATGAACAACGGACGAGAGAACGGAGCGTATTTACCGGACTCAATGTTCTCGGCCGAAACTTCCACCGCTTCGTTGGTCGCCGGATTGACGATTTTGACTGCTTTCAGCTTGTCCTGATTTGAGAAGTAGTAAGAGGCTCCAAAGAAACCGACGGCTCCTTCGGTGTTTGCAATTCCCTGCACCAGCTGGTTATCATCTTCGCTGACAGACATGTCTTCACGAATCGAGACACTTTCTTCTTTACCAACGACAACTTCTTTGAAGTAGTCAAACGTTCCGCTGTCGGTGCCGGGAGCAAAAATCTTGATCGGGGTCGAGGGCCATTCGGCGTTTACTTCGTTCCACGTTTTTGCATTAGTGAAACTTCCGTCACTTTTGCTGGCCCGGAAGATTTTCTTTAACTGGTCGACGGTCAAAATATCAACGAACGTGTTGTTCTTCGCGACAGCAATTGTCAGGCCATCGTAGGCGACTGGGATTTCAATAAACTTGACACCATTTTCTTCGCATTGCTTCAGTTCTTTGAACTTGATCGGTCGCGATGCATCCGAGATATCGGTCTCGCCTTTGGTGAATCGTTTGAAGCCACCACCTGTTCCCGACACGCCGACAGGCACTGAAACCTTGGGACACTTTTTACGGAAAGCGTCCGACGCGCGGATTGAAATGGGAGCAACCGTGCTTGATCCATCGACAACAATCTTGCCTTCCAGATCAGCGATGCCCTGAGCGTTCACTCTCGCTTCGCTGGTTGCGATGCAACCAATGACAGCGGCCAGAAGTGTCCCGGTAAAAACTCGTTTCATGTTTCGTTCCATGGTTTCAATGGTAAATTCTGCGGAAGTATCATAGTCAAAAAAGCGAAGGCAAAATGCCCTCCAGAACTTTGTTAACTCGTCAGAAAGCCTACAAAGCGGGCCGCAGCCGTTGGTTAAGATTTCTTAAATATTGACGTAATTTCACATTTGACCGCGGTGAAAGGCATGCGGCCGACATTCCCCGTCAGATTTGAACGGTCGTGGTGGTTTGGTCGACTTCTTCGGTTGGTCAATGCTTGCAAATTTCATGGATTTGCCCGTCGTGGAAGGCTAAACCCGACTCTATTTCGGTCGGAAGCACCGGCGAGAGGGTTTAACGATGGGTATGGTTTAGCTCCACCGGTCATCGGTCTTTCAACCCGCGAGAGTCATGTTACTCCAGAACGTACCAAAACGACGCTTACTGGCTGCCATCAGGTTTCTGGCACTGGTTTTGGTTTGCTGCTTGGTCGTTGGATCGGGGAAATGCTTTGCAGGGGGCGGCCCGGAGAACGCGGTGGTGATCGTCAATGACGAATCGGCGTCTTCGAAGTTGATTGCCAACCACTACGTTCGCCTCAGGAAAATTCCCGCGCGAAACGTGATTCATCTGAAAGGCATCCCGGATCGCGAGACGACCAACCTCGAAACTTATAAAACAAAAATTCTGCTTCCCATCCTGCAACAATTGGAAATCCGGAAGATTCGAAAATCTGTCGACTACATTTTGTATTCGGCAGACTTTCCGACCGACATCACGATTCTGAGTCACAAGAATCTTCTGTTAGATCGAGTTCGAGCACGTCGACGTCTGGCCAAAGATGCCAAAGTTCCATCAGCAAAGTTGTACAACGGACATGCGTCAATCAATTCGCTGACGTACTTCGCGGTCGCCGTATTGGGGAACGAACCGGGTTATCTGACACTGGATTCAAATTCGTACTACAGAAATCCAGCCCGTGAGATTTTGTTACATCCGTTTGTCGGTCGGCAGCAAAAAGACTATCTGGCGGCGATTAAAGTTTTCGACAAAGGCCCCGGTACTGAATTTGACGAAGCGATCGTCTCGTTGCACCAACTTGCGATTTCGAATCCGGGTCAGGCTGCGGTTTGCTATTGGTTGGCGAAGTTTTATGCAGTGCGGGGTGATGTCAAACCGTCAGTGAAGTGGCTGACGCAAGCGGTGCAGAACGGCTGGGTTTATCGAGAGGAAACAAAAAAAGAGAAAGCCTTTGAAAACGTTCGGTTCAACCCGCTGTTTCGAGGGCTTGAGGACCGTATTCCCGACAACCCGTTTACGTTTGCGCCAACGCGGGGGTTCAAGCATCAACGAAAGTGGGCAATCAATGGAATGGTCAATGGCGACAACGGTCAGGGGAACAATGCTTTTCTTTCAACCGTTCTTGCCGTTACGCGAAACTACGGTACGACCGAGCAAGAGGCGTTGGCTCAGTTGCAGGCGTCAATCCGCGCTGATGAAAGTGATCCGTCAGGAACATTTTACTTTTCGCTTGGGAAAGGCGTTCGCAACGCGACCCGTAAAGCTCAGATTGAACCGGTCGTGAAAACACTCAAGGCAATGGGTAAAAAAGCGGTAACGATCAAGGAGAACCTGCCCAAAAATGCAGGGGACATCGTCGGTCTTTTGACTGGGACGCACGAGTTTGATTTCGCGGCATCGGGAAGCTCAGTTGTGCCAGGGGCGATCTGCGACCACCTGACCAGTTTCGGTGGGCGTCTTGCCGTTCCCGGCCAGACGAAGCTGTCCGAGTTCATTCGGTTTGGTGCAGCGGGAGCCAGTGGAACCGTAACTGAACCCTACGCGCTGGCGGCCAAGTTTCCTCATGCGATGATTCATGTTCATTACGCTCGAGGGTGCTCTCTTGCTGAATCTTTTTACCAGTCAGTGGCCGGACCATTTCAATTACTGATTGTTGGCGATGCACTTTGCCAGCCCTATGCTGTTCGCCCAAAAGTTTCGGTTGATGGAATCCTTCCAATGCAGGAAGTCAGCGATAAAGTCGAATTGAAGTTTGATGTTTCGGATTCGAAAGTTCCCGTTTCCATGATCGAAATTTACGTAGATGGCATGTTGCTGCTTCGTGATCATGAATTGAAGCCACTCAATTTTGATACGCGGTTGCTGGCTGACGGATATCACGAAATGCGAGCCGTTGTGACCGCGAATGATCTGATCGAATCAAACGGACATCACGTTATCCCGTTTATCGTCAACAACTCCGGGCACTCGATCACCATGCGCTGTGACAAGGAAGAATGGTCCGAATCTGAGAATATATTCGTTGAAGTAACGAGCAACTTTGGTGACACGGTGAACGTGGTTCAGAATATGCGACCGGTTTCTGGCGCTCAGGAAATGACAGAGGGGAAACGTCCGCTCCGTTTCAAGATTCCCGCACAGACGGTCGGTCGAGGCCCCGTCGAGCTGCAAGCGGTCGTGATCGATAAATCGAGCGGTCGCGTCATTAACAGCCCTCCTGTGTATCTGCAGGTTGACGGTGCGGTCGACACGACGAAGCGTAATACCGAAAGACCGAAGCCGAAGCCGCCAAAACCCGTCCGACCGGAGGCAAATTCCGCCAGTCGGTGGACTCCAAGGGTTTGAACGATCGCGCGAGGTTGATGTGGTCAGCCGGAGGGCAACTCGTTTTCAGTCCGCCGTGATTTTGAAGCGAGAGGAAGTTCGACTCGAAACGTACTTCCTTTCCCAATCTTGCTTTCGACCGAAACATCGCCACCCAAAGACGTTGTCAGGTGCTTGACGATTGCAAGACCCAGTCCGGTGCCACCCATGTCACGGGACCGAGCTTTATCTGCACGATAGAATCGTTCGAAAATTCGAGATTGTTGCGACGGCGAGATCCCGATACCAGTATCGCTCACTTCGATGATGACGGTGTCTTCTTTTCGGTCGCTTTGAACGGTGACTTTTCCTTGCGGAGTGTATTGAATCGCGTTCGAAATCAAATTCTTCAGAATGGCGCGGAGCGCTTCTGCGTCCCCGGTTACGTTCAGCGGTTCGTCTGTCAAGTGAAGTTGAAAGTCAATTTTTCGTTTCGCTGCAATGGCTTGCAACTGCTGATAGCATTCGTTGCATAACGCATTCACGTTCAGATCTGTGATTTCCAGATTTGCCTGTCCAGATTCGATCCGAGCCAGCTGCAGAAGGTCTTGAATCTGTCGTTCCAGAAGCGCGGCCTGGGACTCGATTTCCTCGACAAATTCGATATTGCGTACCTGATCGTTGATCGCACCCATCTTCAATGTTTCCGCGTAGGCTTTAATGACGGAAAGCGGCGTTTTCAGTTCGTGCGAGACGTTGGCAACAAAGTCTCGACGCATGGTCTCCAGCTGCCGAATTCCTGTAACGTCATGCATGACAATCGCGATTGCGACTTCGCGAGATTGCAGCGGAGTCAGTGTCGCACGGACGATGCGTCTGGGTTCAGCGAACGTTTGGAACTCACATTCGGTTCGTGATTTTTTCTTGTTTGCCCTGGCGATTGCCGCGTTGAGTTCCGGGATTCGAATCGTTTCAGCCAGTTTGCGACCGACCATGGTTTGTTTATCCATCACCAGCATCTGACAGGCTGCCTGATTGGCCACCATCAACTCACCTTCGGCATCCATCGCCAGCACACCCTCGCTGATACTTGCCAGGACCGCTTCAAGACTCGCTGAGCTGGTCAAAAGCCCAGCTTCTCTTTTTGAAAGCTCAGTCTCCAAGTCATGGAACGCGTCACTTAGCGGACGCCACTCAACGGGCACGTTTCGCAATAACATCTGTTTTCTAAAAACACCATGTTCGATATCTCTGGCAGCGTCCACATACTCACTGATTGGGCCGATCAGGCGAGCTCGCTCTCGCAGATGAAAGATCATCATGCCACTGAGTGCTGCCAGCAGCAGAGCGATCAGCCAGTTTTCAGAAATCAGGCCTGCGATCGCTCCCAAGAGAAGGATGATCGAAATAACCCGGAAAATGATGATGTTTTTGGACATGGCAAACGAGCGTAGTGCGCACGAACAGCGTGCGAAAATAAATAAGACGGCCCAATTCGCACTTCGAAGTTATGAAGAATAACGCGTTGACGGTTCGCGCGGGAGCGGGTTCAGGGGTTTGGTATAAGGAAACTCGATCTGAACGCCTTCTCGAGCTAGACCATCAGCCCGCGATTGAGGCAGATTTTCATTCTCCCATTACATCAGCTTGATCGATTCAGATTGAACTGCGACAACGGCCAGACCTATAATTCAAGAATGGCGTCAATCGATTGCCTGAGCAGGTCGAATACGACAGGTGATCTTTGTTTTCTGTACACCAATATCTTCAACGTTCTGTGGTCGGGCTTTTGGCTTGGATGGTTATTCAAGTCATCAGTCAGCCGGTGCCAGCCGCTACCACGGAAGATGCGTCAAAGCGTATTCGCACGGGGCATCGGGTGCAGATTCCTTTGCCTATCGACAGCACGGTGGCATCCAGAGTCAAAAGGGCTTTGATGCGATTGGCAGATCGGACGGACGCTGTCGTTCGACCCGAGGACCGCCTGAGAGTCGTGCTTGAGTTTGACACCGATCGCGGGAAAACCGGTAGCGGCAGCGAATTCGAAGCCTGCATTACGTTGGCTCGGTTACTGACGTCATCCGATTTGAATCGTTTGAACACAATCGCTTACATTCCAAAGTCGCGACAACCTGGCGTTGAAAGTGAACTGAAAGGGCACGCGGTGCTTGTGGCCATTTGTGCCAACCAGATTGCAATGGATCGAGAGACTCGAATTGGCAACGCAGCGGCCGACGAGAAAACGGTTGATCCGCTGATTTTGAATTTTTATCAAGGGATCGCCTCGAAACGTCTTCTTTTTCCCGTCCCAATAATTCAGAGCATGATCGATCCGCGTATGGAACTTTACAGGGTCAGAACTTCGGACGGTGTCGTGTTTGCTGATGGAGATGAACTGAGCAAGTTGGAAGCATCAGGTGATGCCATTGAAACGAAGACACTCAGCCAGCGCGGCCAACCGACGGTCCTGTTCGCTGAGATGCTTTTCGAACAACGCCTGATTCAGTTTCTGACAGATTCACGAACTGACTTGGGGCGACAACTGGAGCTTGAACCCGGATCGCTGGAAGGAGATCCGACCGAAGGTAGACAATGGAACGCTGTGCAGGTCAACTTGCCACCGTACCTGGATGATCGCACTGCGACGTGGACCATCCGATCGATCAAGCAGCAGCTGGCAACAGGTGACGTCAACCTGATTATTCTGGACATGGATGAAGTCGCCGGAGATCTGGATGCTTCGTTGCGTTTGGCGAATCACTTCAGCCGATATGACTCGAATCGGATTCGAACGGTCGCTTATCTCAAAGGCAAAACGACAGGCCCCGCAGCGGTGTTGGCGTTGTCTGTCGATCATTTGTTGATGCAAGACGATGCCACGTTGGGCGGGCATGACCAACGGAACGCTGATGAGCCGGAAAGCGAACGAAACTGGAATGATGTAAAGCCTGAAGTACAACGCATCGCGGACGCAAAGCAGCGTGATTGGTCGATCCTGATGGCAATGCTCGATCCGGCTTTGAGTGTTGGAAGGTATCGCAATCGTGACTCCGGCCAGATTCGGCTCTTGTCCAATGAAGAATGGGGCGAGTCGACAGATCCTGACCGATGGCTGGAGCTGAGCCAGATCGACACCACGTCGGGGATTGACGCCGAAGCGGCGACTCAAATGTATCTGGCACGAGCGATCGTCACCGATGCAGATCAGTTGAAAACGTTTTATCAATTGAAGTCGGATGTTCGCACCCTCGAGAAGTCCTCAACTGATGTCTGGATCGAGAAAGTTGCCGCAACACTTTCATCACCGCTGGTCGCTCCATGGTTGCTGTTCGGAGCCATGTTCTTTTTCTCTTCGGAAATGTCCGCGCCGGGATTAGGCGTGCCCGGTTTTCTGGCGGCGATCTGTGTGATGTTGTTTTTCTGGAGCCAGTATCTGGATGGGAACGCGGATGCTGTGGAGATTCTGCTTTTCGTTGTCGGGTTGATTTTTGTTTTACTGGAGATTTTCGTCGTTCCCGGGTTCGGAGTTTTTGGCATCGGCGGAATGCTGATGCTGGTGACTTCGGTCGTGTTGGCTTCGCAGAAATTTCTGCTCCCGAGATCAGCCGAGGAAATCGCTCAAATTCCCTGGTCACTGGCTCCCGTACTTGCAGCGGGTTTGGGATTTTTTGCGGCATTGTTCGCATTGCGAAAAGTCATCCCCAATTCGCCGTGGCTGAGCCGTTTGATACTTGATTCGCGTCGATCAAAATCACCCTCGTTTGAGGAGGAAAGTGACCCGGAGGCGGTGGTCGACTGGAGTTTTCTGATCGACCGGGAAGGCGAAACCGTTACTCGATTGAATCCGGCAGGCAAAGCAAGGATTGACGGACAGGTGTACGATGTGATTTCGCGAGGCCAGATGATTGACCCGGGCGAACGGATCATGGTCGTCGAAGCCGTTGCGAATCGCGTCGTTGTGACACCGAAGCAATAAAACATTGCTGACCGAGGTGTTTTTCGGAGTAGGCTCTGTGTAACAATATAAGCACGAAGCGCGGGCGAGTGAATTTGCCCCGCGTATGGCACACACTCGCTCGCATCGTGCTTGTATTCGTGATTGTTGTACAGAGCCTCGACCATTTAGTGTCGCAAATCGAAGTCTGTAAATAAAAAACCACTCAATTCCTTCAACGGTTGCCATGGACCCGATCTACTGGTCTTTTCTGTTACTCGCGCTGGGATTCGCGTTTGTCGTGCTGGAGGTGTTCGTACCGTCAGCCGGGATTCTGGGCATCATGGCAGGATGTTTTATGATTGCAGGAATCGTGTTTGCCTTCTTGCAGGGTTACTATACCGGTTCGATCGTGCTGCTGCTGACTTTGTTGGCCATACCAATCTACTTTGCGCTGATGGTTCATATCTGGCCGCATACTCCTATTGGAAAGATGGTGCTGCTGGATGATCCGCGACAAAATCTGGACGGCCCGAACGACGAACACTATCAGGCGATGGTAGACCTTGTTGGTCGGATCGGTGTGGCAAAATCGGAGATGATTCTCAGCGGGCAAATCGTGGTCGAAGACCAGAAGTACGATGCAATCAGTGACGGTTTTGCAATCGAAGCCGGTACACCGATCAAAGTAGTCGCCGTGAAAGGGAATCGAATCTACGTCGAAGCCTACCAAGGTGAAACGCAGACCAGCGATGATCTACCCGCGCGAGATCGTGACGTCCTGGCAACGCCCATCGAAGAGCTGGGCATCGATCTTTCGGATGACGATTCGTCACCTGCGTGACGTTACGGTTTAAACCGTCACCTCCGGTGGGCTGAATTTGGAAGCAAGTTCTGAATGCTCGTTGCAACCAGCCTCGGGACTTCTCTACCGCAACGCGTCAGCCTCCGTTGACACTCGAGAAACCGTGGATTCTGCGAAAAAGCAAAGGCTGTGCATGAGGTTGGTGATAGATTCGAAGTATGTTAATATTTAAATAAATAACATAAAAAAATAAACTATATTTAATTAATATTGACAATAGTTTCATTTTATTTAATATTCGCCCATGAGCCGTCCAGACGTCGACAATGTATGTCCGTATTGCACTCAGGTCATGCAAGTAACCCGGATGACTTGTCGGGCGTGTGATGTTTCAGTTGAAGCAAAGTTTCCTGATAGTCCTTTGGCTCGCCTTCCCGTCGAGCATCAGCGGTTTATTGAGATATTTGTTTTGGCTGGCGGGAGCTTGAAAGAAATAGCCAGCCAGGCGGGTGTTTCCTATCCGACAGTTCGTAGTCGCCTGGATAAGGTCATCCAGCAACTTGGTGCGGAGTTGGAAGCTCAGCAGAAAGAGACAAAAAAGAAAAAAGGTTCAGGCAAAGTCGACCAGGAAAGTGCGGCTCAAATCCTGAAAAATATTTAGTCCTTCAATTGTTTGAAGCACGTAAGCGAGATGAGAGAACGCGTCGGTACCATGACAACCGCAGAAAACGACCCCCGACCGTCCGAAGAAGCCGCGCTGGACCGGGCCATCAATTCGATGGATCCGATACTGCGTGCGTCGCTGCAGCGCGATCAAAAACAGCGACGCCGAAGAGTGTTGATAGCCGGAGGAATTCTGATGGCGATTGTAACGATGGCGGTAGTTTGTTTGTTGTTTAATTGGGGAGCGGCCAACGGAACCGGCTCTCAACCCGCTGCGAATCCGGACGATAGTTCGCGAGCACAAGTTCTGACCGATGCGGGATGGCACCTCTGGCAGCAGCAGAAGTATGCCGATGCGGAAGCAAAGTTTGAAGTAGCGGTTTCACTTGATGAAAAGATTGACGCCGCCTGGAACGGATTGGGATGGAGTCAGTTGAACCAAGGGAAAACCGAAACGGCGATCAAGGCTTTTCGAAGATGTGTCAAGCTGGCACCTGAACACGGGGCAGCATTGAACGGGCTGGGCCAGGCACATTTCGTGCTTCGCAAGTATGACGCGGCGGAGCGATATTTCCTTAAAGCAAAAGATGCGCCGGCTGCGCAGTATGGTTTGATGCGGCTGTACCTGTTGCAAGGTAAGTTCAACAAAGCTCAGAAATGGCTGGAGAAGATTGAGGCATCTGCCGGACCCGACGAGCTTGCCGATCTGGATTCGTTCAGAAAAGCGATTGCAGCTAAAAAGGTTGATGGTTCGTTAAGAAGAATGATTGAACCCGCCGAGCGTGTCGAAGCGGTAACAAATGTTGCGAAGCCAACGCAAGAAGGTTGGCAGCTGTTTAATCAAGGAAAAAACGAGCAAGCAGAGGCGGAGTTCAAGCGAGCAATCAAGATTGACAAGGACCATTTGCCCGCTATCAACGGCTTAGCCTTTTCCTTGCTGAATCAGGGTAAATCGACCGAGGCCAAGCCCATGTTCGAGCGATTGTTGAAGAAGGAACCAAAGCATTTTGGTGCGATGAATGGATTGGCTCGCTGTTTGAAATCGGACGGTGAAATCGCAGAGGCAATCAAGGTCTGGAAACGGATGCAGAAAAAACTGCCCGGCTTCAATGCTGCAACGACCGGGTTGGGGATGACCTATTTCGAACTTGAACAATACGAAGAAGCAATCCCGTATCTCGAAAAAATGATAGCTGGTGCGCCTGGCAACTCTTCTTTTTCCAAGATGCTTGAAACAGCGAAAAGCAAGTTAAAGTAAAGACTCATCGAAGTCAGTAACGAACTTTTTCGGTTGGCTGTCGTCATGGGCAATTGCCAACTGAATCTCGCGACAAAGTCGTCCTCGTTGGGCGGCTTTGTTTTGTCCGTTTAACGCCGTTTACGAATCATTTCTCCTCAGCGCCGAACGCTGGTGGCCGATCAAACCTTCCAACTCGGCCAATCGAGCGGTATCGTCGATCAGTTCTTGTGGCGCCGAATTCAGTTCCAACCAAGTTCGTACTCGGACATAGGTAAAGACGTTCAGACCGGCGCTCCAGCGAGAAGTTCC
>CAYXWX010000011.1:0-51855 GCA_964468915.1 uncultured Pirellulaceae bacterium | reverse complement strand
TTCGTACTCGGACATAGGTAAAGACGTTCAGACCGGCGCTCCAGCGAGAAGTTCCTGCGGTGGGCAGAGTGTGGTTCGGACCGACGCCGTAGTCACCGAATACCTCCGCTGATTGGTGGCCGATAAACAGACAACCGGCGTGTTTGATTTTTTTGGCAACCGAAGCTGCATCTCGACAGTGAAGTTCAAGGTGCTCGGTCGCGATTTCATTGCAGACGTCAATCGCCTGATCGATTGAATCGCAGACGACTGCGGCTCCGTTGGTCAATGCCTGTCGAGCACTTTCAGCAGTTGGCAATGATTCCAGCTGAGCCGCCAGAGACTGATTGACCGAATCAGCAAGTGTTTGATCCGTAGTGACCAGAAACGGTCGAGCGTCTGCGTCGTGTTCCGCTTGGCCCAGCAAATCGGCCGCGATCGTTTCCGCATCAGCGGAATCGTCAGCCAATAACACTAGCTCAGACGGTCCAGCGAGCATATCGATGCCACAGTCGCCGTGAACGATCTGCTTGGCGGCAGTCACCCAGCGATTTCCGGGTCCGCTGATCAGATCACGTCTTTCCAGTCCATCAAAGCCGTAAGCCATCGCGGCAATCGCGTGAGCTCCCCCGACGGCAAGAACCTGATGGGCTCCTGCAACAGACGCTGCCGCCAGCATCAGATCGGAAGGGTTTGGAGTCGCCAAAACCACGTTCCTGCAACCGGCCGCAATCGCCGGCACGACCGTCATCAAAACGGTCGACGGAAGTGCAAATCGTCCTGCGGGGGCGTAGCAACCGACGTTGACGATCGGCTCGATCGTGTGTCCCGCATGTCCTCCAGGAACCGGCGTTTTCAGTTCACTTAGTGAATCAAGTTGAGCCTTCGCAAAGGTTCGAATGCGATCTGCCACGCGATTCAATAATCCCAGATCTTCAGCGGCGATCCGATTGGCCGCCGCACTCATTTCATCCAGTCCGACAACAAGCGGCTGGTCTTCGGTCCGCTCACCGAACTGAACAGCGTATTCTCGAATCGCCTTCTCGCCACCTTCGCGCACTGAATCGACAATCGTTTGGGCACCCGAAAGCGTCTCCGCATCGATCGAACGATCCAGTTGTTCAGCGGTGAATGAACTGGCAGGAGTAATCTTGAGCATGAGCTGAAATATCTATCTTACGTTGAGTCGAGTTTTGGGGTGGAAGAAATGGGGAAAGTAAAATCACGCAAAGGCGCGAAGCTCGCCAAGCTTAAAGATGGACCTCTCTGCGAGCTTCGCGCCTCTGCGTGAGACTTTCCGAAGTTCAACTTTCTTTCTCAAGCTTATTCTTTCGCCGTACGACTCGGTTCATTCTTCGAGCCAGCTCCTGATGAACTTTCTCCAAACCAACTCCATTTTTTAACATGGCTACCAGCGAGAAATACAACACGTCGGCTGCCTCCCACGCGATCTCGTGCAGGTCGTCGGTCTGACTGGCCTCGGACAGTTCCTCCGCTTCCTCCAGCAGCTTGGTTCGAAGCATCTGCGGGTCGTTTGCCAGTTTCCGAGTGAACGACTTTGGATCGGTATCGGCAATCCGTTCAGCCAGTCGCTGCACAACCGTGGCGATCGAGCGTTCTTCACCAAAACACGTGTGGGTTTTTCGATGACAGAACCCGGGAGCATCTTGAGTCACCGTAAATCGAAGGCAATCGCGGTCGCAGTCCATTCGAACGGCCAGTAAAGCCTGAGTCGCGCCGCTGGTCGCACCTTTTACCCACAGTTCGTTTCGAGAGCGAGACCAGTAAGTCCCTTGCCGCGTTTTGATCGCATGAGACAGGCTTTCCGCATTCGAATATGCCAGCCCCAACGCGATGCCCAGTTGGTCGGTGATGACGGTAGGCCAGAGTCCATCCGGTCGATCTGACGTGAGCACGGCCGAGAAAACGTCGGGGATGAAATCATCGTTTTCGGTTAACCAACCGGCGTCGACCATGGCGTCGGTTCGATCTTGTTCCAGCGATGCAGCACGTGCCACTTCAGGCGATTCGAGCAAGATCTGTTGCCCTTCGCTCAGGACGATCATCCGATCATCAGGAATGACTTCAGCGTTGGCCTTGAAATCCTCGCAGCACACGATCGAAGCCGCTCCGACATTCAACAATTTCAACGCATCCGGTTCACTGATCGAGTCGCTTTGAATCTGAAGGTCGACAGCGCCACCAATGCGTTTGATGACGACTTCCAGATTTGCGACGAATGTTTCGTCAGGAAAGCCATCGATCTTCAGGCATGCTTTGCCCAGCAGCGACCAATGAAGAATCTCATCAGTCAGCAAACCAGTCCAGTCAGCGGTGGAAAAGTCAACGGATCGCGTAATTACGGGGATGATCATAAGAAGTTGATTGTTGGCTTACTGCCAAATCAGAGTCAGATCGATCTCGATTTCCGGCAGGACAGCCAACTCAATCGATTCAGAAAATTTTTCGGGGCTCTCGTTGTAAGTTCCATCTTCCAGAACCAGTTGAGTAACAACCCGTTCGTTGATGTCAACTAACCAGTACTCGAGGACTCCGCTTTGTTCGTAAAGCCGACGTTTCAGAGTTTCGTCGTTCTGCTTTGTCGAAGGAGAAAGGATCTCGATCACCAGTTCCGGCGGGCCCATGATTCGTGATTTGGTAATCTCGGCGGAAGACGGTTCCTTGAGAACAATCAAGTCCGGCTCGACAATATCATGGTCGCTCAATTGAACATCGATGGGCGCGTAAAATACTTTCCCCAGTCTGGCCAATTCGATTTTCTGATACAGCTGGTATTGCAAGTGCTTGGACGCGGACTGGTGCCCAGTTGAAGGTGCTGGATTCGTGTAGTGCCTTCCATCAATGATCTCATGCCGGTTGCCGTCGCTGGGGAATAGCACAAACTCGTCGTATCCAAGTTTGACCGGGCTTTGATATTCGGTGGGCATGATTGACTCCTTGATTAAACCGCGGCTCATATTCTATCACGAAACGAGTGTCCGAGTACTGATTCCCTGATCGGCCAGTTCGCGTTTCACATCGTTAACGGTCATGTTTCCGTCGTGAAAAATCGACGCCGCCAGCACCGCATGAGCCCCGTGCTCGAACGCTTCGACCATGTGAGCCACACTGTTGGCGCCACCCGATGCAATCACCGGCAGACTGCACGCTTCGGTCACAGCGGTTAACATCGGTAAATCGTAGCCGCTGCGAGTCCCGTCGCGGTCGAAGCTGGTCAGCAGAATCTCTCCCGCGCCACGCTGCTGAGCCTCAGCCGCCCACGCAACAGCATTCAACGCTTCGGCTTCCGTGCCGCTACGAGTCAGCACCTGAAACTGGCCGTCAGTCATCTTGGCATCGATCGCAACGACCGTGCATTGCGCACCAAAGCGTTGGGACATCTGGTTGACCAGATCCGGGTTGCGAACAGCCGACGAGTTAATGCTGACCTTGTCCGCACCCGCGTTCAACAATCGGCCTGCGTCTTCGACCGAGCCGACGCCGCCACCAACAGTCAGTGGAATCGACAACTGTTTACGGACGATTTCAACCGTCTCCAGCATCGCCAACCGAGCCTGCCGAGTTGCCGAAACATCCAAAACGACCAGTTCGTCGGCACCTTGTTCTTCGTAGTGAGCCGCAAGTTCCTCGGGACTGCCCGCGTCACGTAAGTTTTGAAATTTGACGCCTTTGACAACTCGTCCGTCGTTCACGTCCAGACAAGGAATGATTCGAGCTTTTAACATCTCAAGAAAGCCCTCCGTTGATCCAGTTCTTCAACAACTGCTGACCCCAAGGGCCCGAAAGTTCCGGGTGAAACTGGCACGCGAGCACTCCGTCTTTCCAAACGCTGCTGACGAATGAGCCATCGTAGTCGGTCGTTGCATAGTTCCAACCTGACGCCGCGTCCGGCGGCTCGCCAAGTCGGAACGAGTTCGCAAAGTACGCTTCGCCCGATTCATAAAACAACTTAGCGCTGACGTCGTTGGGAGTTACCGTGTTCCAACCAAGCTGAGGGACTTTGACATCGTCACCAAACTTCTTGATTTCGCATGGGAGAACACCCAGTCCTTTCACGCCGGGGCTTTCCTCGCTGGATTCTCCCAGCATTTGCATCCCAAGACAGATGCAAAGGGTAGGGCGGCCCGAGTTGATGCGTTCAACAATCGAACTCCTCAGCCCTCGCTGATCCACCTGCTGTACCGCCGCGCTGTAAGCACCCACGCCGGGCAGGACAACGTGGCTGGCAGACTCGATCAAGCTGGCATCGTCGGTCAGATTCCATTGAGCATCCAGCCGATCAAAAGCTGCCTGCAAGCTGCGAATGTTCGCGACACCGGTGTTAATTATTTCGATCATCAAACCTTATTCCGGTCAACGACAAATGAAGATTGACAAATGGCTAATGACAGATTTTGTTCGGATTGAATTCGTCATCGATCTTCTGTCAATTTTCAATTGTTATTGGACGTTACAGAACACCTTTCGTGCTGGGTACCGCGCCTTCCGCTTTCGTCACCGCTTCGCCCAGAGCCTTCGCCAGCGATTTGAAAGCCGCTTCCGCTTTGTGGTGATCGTTGTCCCCGCGAACCACATCCACGTGCAGCGAACATCGCAGCGTCATGGCCAACGATTGGAAAAAGTGAGTAATATTTTCGCACGCCCATGTGCCAACCATTTCACGTTGGAGATCCAGGTGAATTTCCGGCCATGGCCGACCACTCAGATCAACAACTGAACGAGCCAACGCTTCATCCAGCGGCGCATAGGCGTAACCAAAACGCTTGATCCCAGTCCGCGGTCCTAAAGCCTGGTCGATCGCCGAACCCAGAGCCAACGCGCAGTCTTCGGCAGTGTGGTGGTCATCAATGTGAAGGTCACCGTCACAGATTAACTTCAAATCCATGCGGCTGTGAAAAGCCAGAGCCGTCAACATATGATCCAGAAATCCGATGCCCGTTTTGATTTCTGTTTTACCGGTTCCGTCCAGGTTCAACGCGATTTCAATGTCGGTTTCTTTGGTTTTGCGTTTGGTTTCGGCTGTCCGATCACCATGATTGGCAGGTGGGGCCGCAGCAGTCGATTCGGGAGTTTCCTCAGTGGCCACCATTTCAGGTTTCATGACTTCGGCTACTGCTGCCATTTGAACATCATAGTTCGCGCCGAAGATCCGACAGAACGATTTGGCCAGCTGCAGGTATTCAGTGGCTGTCGCTGGAACCGTGATACGCAGCTTGTCTTTTAACAAAGGCGAACCAACAAACTTTCGCACGGCAATTCCGTCGTCGGCCAGTTGCTCCCAGATCGATTCAGAGTCATCAAACTCGCACAGCAGGAAATTGCCAGACGATGGCAATGGTCGGCCGCCACCTTTTGTCAGTAAATCTGATAGTCGTGGTCGAAATGCCTTGATTCGTTCAATATTGGTTCGCATCGTCGGCTGGTGATCGGTCATCGCAATCCGAGCCGTTTCCAGCGACACTGCGCTGACAGGAAATGGACCGGCTGCATCGCGGATCTGCGTCGCGGTTGCTTCATCGGGAGCGATCAGATAACCGACTCGCAAGCCCGCCAGCCCCCACGCTTTCGACAGCGTGCGCAAAATCATGACGTTGTCATGCTCGATTCGCGTTTCGTCGTCTGCGAATTCGATGTAAGCGTTGTCCAGCAACATCCTCGCGCCGTTTTGCTGAGCCGCATTCGCGATTTTCAGGACGTCATCTCTTGAAACAATGCCGCCCGTTGGATTGTTGGGCGAAACGATGACGACCACGCCCGTCGAGTCATCAATTTTTGCAATCACCTGGTCTGTCGGGAAATCTCCTTCCAGCCACTCGACCGCATCAACCGTTCCTTTGTAGTTGCTGGCGTAGATGTCGATCATTTCGAACGATGGAGCGTGCGAGACGACTTTCTTTCGGTCACCGACCAGCATGGTTCGCATGATTCGATCGAGCGAGTCGTCTCCACCTGCCGAAACGACGATGCGAGCACTGTCGACACCCACCCATTGGCCAATTAGCTCTTGCAGTGCGACGTGCGAAGGATAACGAACGACAAAATCCTCGGACAACCCGCCAAGCGTTTCTCCCAACGCCTCGATAGCGCAACGCGATTCATTGCGGCTCAGTTGCAGCGTGATTTCATTTTTGAATTTTGGAGGGTCGTAAGCCATGGTTCCAAAGTGGAAGTCGGAGGGGTGCAAGTTAGGGGACAGCACTCTCAAGAATTTTGGGAAAGGTTCTTCAAGCAAAACGTAAATCAGACGAGGAAACTCAAGCGAGCTACGTCCCGAAGGGATTGGAGCATCTAGCTGCGGGCTTCAGCCCGTAGTCTGAATGACCGTTTAAAATCGTAGTCCCGAAGGGACGGTAGAAAATGGATGTCAAGACATTTCAGCTATTCGTTGTCTTCTCCTTCAAACAGGTATTTCATTTCGAACGTGATGCCATGTCGTTTCAACAAACAAACGTACTCTTCTTGAAAAGGCTGTTGGCGATGATGTTCCTCTTGATTTTGTATGTAATGAGCGACTTGATCGATTCCCGAGCAACTTACCGTGAAAACACCGTATCCAATTTGCCATTCGAAATGAATTCCCGGCTCGAAAGTCTCGTTAATCCATCTTGACGTACTGCCTTTTATCTTTTGAATAACTTCGGAGATTTTAACAGTGGAACCAAATTGAGCGAGAATGTGGACATGATCGTCGGTTCCGCCAATCTCCAACAACGTTCCGCTTTGCTCGCGAATGATTCCACCGATGTAATTGTAACTTCGCTCGCGAATCTTATTTGTCAAAGTTGGTTTGCGATATTTGGTCCCGAAAACGATGTGATACGTTAGTTTGCTAAATGAGCCCATTGATTTTTCGCTTTTCTGCCGTCCCTTCGGGACTTTGTATTGGCGGCTCACACGGAACTACGGGTTGAAACCCGTAGCTAGTTGCTTGTGTCCCTTCGGGACTAATTGTTGCGATCAACTCTCATAATTCTTTATATTGCGACTCCAGTTGTCGCCTCTAAGGAATCAATTGCTCGGCGGATGTCGTCACGATATCGGTCGCGCCGCGTGACTTGAGCTTGGGGACGATCAGCGCGAGTTCTTTCCTTGGGACCGCACTTCGCACCGCGACCCAACCGTCTTCGCTGAGCGGTGAAACCGATGGTTGCCGCATGGACGGCAGGCACTCCAGCACCGCGTCCAGATTTTCCTTGGCGACATTCAGATCCATCATCACTCGACCGCGTGCACGCAACACCGCGTCCAGCAGCAGAGTCAAATGTTCCAGTTGTTCCTTGCGGTACGGATCCGCCATTGCTTCGGCGGAGGCATAAAGTCGAGTCGATGATGTCATGATTTCGTCAATAATCTTCAAGCCGTTGGCTCGCAAAGTTGACCCGGTTGAGGTGTTATCGATGATCAGGTCAGCGTCTTCAGGAGGAAACACTTCAGTCGCGCCAAAGGTTTGCAAGACCGTCGCGTCGATGCCTTTAGATTCGACCCAACGTTTGGCCATATTCGGGTACTCAGATGCAATCACCAAAGGACGTTTCGGTAGCTCTCCGTTGCCTTCCTTGAGTAGATCATGCGGGGCGGCTACGACCAGTCGAACCGGGTTCATTCCGGTATCCAGCAGTTCGGGCAATTCGACACCCATTTCATCCAGCCAATCGGCTCCCGCGAAACCGACATCGCGAGCGTTGGCCAGCAGCATCGTGATCACGTTGCGAGGCTTGAGGATTTTCGCACTGTAGTTCTCCAGCGAAATGTTCGGGCGATACCCGCGTTCTGAGTTGCGGATCGTGATGCCGGCATCTTTCAGCAGGCTGACGATTTCGTCAAACATCCGGCCTTTGGGCAAAGCGAGGCGAACGGTTTCGGATTGGCGTTGAGGTGACATGGTTTATCTTGTAGCGGAATTGAGGTTTTCGGTTTGAGTTCGAAGTTCTAAATCTTCGTCTTAGTCTTAGAGCCTATCCCAATACCCGATCTGGATATCACAACCCGAAACGTAAGTGAGGGAAAGCAAGGGGAATTCCCTCGCTCACGCTTCGGGTTATGAAGTTTTGGGATAGGTTCTTAATCCCATCCGTGAATCGGGCGGCAAGGAATTGATGATTAAGATCAGGAACAGAATTAAGAGAAAGATTGAAATAAAAAAGACGCTTGACCGTTGAGGCCAGCGTCTTTGAATTTCACGTGATTGCAATGCTATTGCAAACGCAGACTAAGCCACAACCGTCACCCCTGAGGATGAACGTGCGAATGCTGGTGGCTGTGATGCAAAGTCATTGTCATGGCAAACATCATAGATAACGCCATCTGATTGTCAACGGCGTTGTTTTGACATGGTCGCTCACACGTCAAGGACCAGATTTTCCTGTCAGATTGAGTCTGACCTCACCCAGAAAATCTTCCACTTCATCAAGCAATTCTTCCGGTCCGCTGACAATCAAATGGCCGCAAAATCCACTACATGTTGCCATGCCGGGTGATTTCAATCCGCCTTCCATGTTCTTGCCGGACGTGTACGGATTGTTTCGCCATGCATCTGGTTTGACAGAATGAAGGACAAGGTCGACAAGTTCATTTTCGTCGACGACAGGCGATGAATAGCCACTCCCGCCGCCCATGCCCATATCCATCCCCATCCCCATGTCTGCCATGCCAGCATTTTTTGGGTGGTTACGAAGAGATTGTTGCTGTCGATGCCAGGCATTGCCTGCTTCCAGGATCGAGTTCACATTGACCATTCTTCGAGAGAAGTATCGAGGGTCCTGAATGTCATCAATCGAGATAACGTTCAAAATCTCGTTCTGAACAACGAACGTGGCGTTCTTTTCCTTCAACATCAGTCGCAGTGCATTGCCGAGGCTGATTCCACGCAAATTGACTGAGACAGGTTCGTCATGGTCGAGTGAATCGTCTTTAGCCGACTGGGCTAGCACGATGTTGAACCGATATCGAGATTCAAGTTCCCTTTCGATATCCGACCATGCCTCTTCGTCAAAGTTGAGATCGCATGCTTCACGAAGTGCCTGATGGATTCTTTCATCCGGACTCAAGTTCTTCACGTTTTTATCGCTAACACTTTCGGCTGCTACACCGAATGAGGCAGTTGCTCCCGAATCGTTTGAACTGCCAAAGGGATCAGCGTCCTGAGCCAGTGCAGCGTTTTGCACATGGAACAGAATTGAGAACGTGCTGATCGCGCCAAATAGAAAACACAAACTGACGGAGGATGTTTTTCTGTATCGCATTTCCAGACTCCTTGAAGTCAAAACCGTTTGCCCCGGTGGAAGTCGCGAGTGCAACGCCATTCAGGCTGCAAAAATTGATTGGCATCGCAAAAACGTTATCTCAGTTTACCGGATATGATGCAAGCTTTTTCTTTTCAATTTTTGGCAGATCGGTACTACGAACCCGTCTGTAGCAACACGGCGTCGGCTGTGAGCGTTCCTGCTTCCAACTGATGCTGTTGGTCAGCGGTAATGGGCACCAACCAGAGCAGATGAACGGGATCGCCACGAAAAGCAGGCAAGTTGACCGGCGACGAAGAATTGCGTTGGTCATCCCGCACCAGCAAGGCAGACGCTGAATCCTCGACGACTCCTTTCAAGCCGCAGGTATGCCCGGGTCCGAACCAGGTCAGGTTACGCCAGGGGTAGGCCGCCAGCGAACTCACCTGCCGCGAAACGGATTCGACGAACTCGGAATCCGCCATCTGCTCTGACTTCAGTTGAACCGCAAGTTCAATCCGCCGGTATTCCGTTGGGTTCTCTGTAAACAATTCGACAGCCGGTTGCGTGCACAATGACAGACCGACCGTTGCGATCACTCCGGTCCGTTCGAATTGTACCAACCCGCGAGGCGGAAATTTGCCTCCGTCGATTGAAAAGTATCGACCGTGGTCTGCCTCATTTTCATCGGAGTTTCCAAACGTGTGTTGATAAGCGGTCAGAATCTGAGGTTGTAAATCCGAAAAGGGGTGATTGTCTGATTCGCATGCCTGCCAGAATTCAGCCGCCGCATCAATGCGCTGGACGAGTCGTTGGTTATCAGGCATCGGCCAGCAGAGCGGACTTTCGGCTGCGCAACCGGCCGCGTATCCATGAAATCCTTCCAGGCCGCTCCACGGAGGAATCACTGCCAGCGTCTCAGCCGGGTTTGCATTTGTTTCTTTCAGCCGCAGCGCCGCGCCATTTCCTTCTTCGAACCAGATAATCTCCAGCTGATCGGAATCGAGCATCGGTTCGGGTTTGGTTTGCTTGCAGCATGTCCTTGGCAACATCGGCGCGATGCCAGCACGCGCTTCGTCTTCATCCAGCACGTAGGGGGCTTCAATCAGATTCCGAACCCAGACGGCACGAACTCCGTATCGGTTCTGACCGTCAATCGTGTGACCATGAAGATAGAAATAAATGACTCGATTGTCGTGTTGAACGATCGCGTCGATGTTTCCAAAGGGAGAAGTCTCGAAAAGGATCGCTTCGGGTTCGGTGGGTGACATTTGAGTTTGATGGAATTGATGAAAGTCAAATTTGTTCCGGCAGGCCCCCGGTTTTTACCACTCCGCACAGATGGAACAACCGGTTGGTTGGCCGATTGTTTTCCGGCTCAATTGAGTGGTCGACGCGTGGACAACCGCGAATGGGTGATAGGTTTCCAGTACAGCCGACGCAGCAACGGATTGTCTGTGCGAGGGCTCCTGAGTCGGATTTTGCCGGCTTTTGAGAACAAAAACAGATTAATCAGGCTCAGCGACCTAACGAGTCCAGCCGCCTGCGAAAACAAAAGTGCAAGACAGAAACTGCACTTTTGGGAGACACTAAATGGCCAAGTATTATATCGAATCGGGTAACGTTTCTTTTGTTGTTTCCGCCTGCGATGCCGAAGGTGCGGCACTGTGGGCGATGCATCGCATCATCGACGGCAAGATTGACGATTGGGAATCGCTGGCTGGCGAGTCGATTCTGGACGACGGGTACGGGCGACAGATCGAAGGCGTTCCGGCTGCCGTCCCTTACGAAGCGATGCTGGATGGTCTGGCCGAGTTTGATTCAGAGATTCGTTTGAGCGAGCGGGGTTTCGGTTACGACGAGGCAGGGTGCCTGGAAACAGAAACCATCTTTCACACATGGCGTCAGTTGATGATGGCGGTCGATCGACTGCACGAGGGAAAATGAAGCCATGGGAGGGGAAGGCTCCGTCCGCCTCCTCAGAACCGGACGCCTCAATGATTGCCGAAGAGATAAGCGAGAATTGATAAGCGAGAATTGATAAGCGAAAATTCGATGAATGCGGGAGGATTGAATCAGTACGGCTCGGACGGAGCCTCGCCCAGGGATGGTGAAAAGATTTGCTTAACGCTCTGTTCACAACCCGAAACGTGAGTGAGGGACCGCATTGTTCGAGCCTTGATTCCCTCGCTGACGCAGCGGGTTATGATTTTCACCATCCCAGCCTCGCCCTCCCGAATTTGATCAGTCGCCCACGCCAAACTCTTCGTTGTGAAGCCGCATCATCAGCTCCATTTCGTCTTGCTCGTGATCCGCCAACGCCGCACAGAACGAATCGAGTTCCTCAGCCAAATGTCGAATGGTGACCTGCTTGGAACACTCCCGATACACGATTTGTTCGGCCAGATCCACCAATTGGTTCAATTGGAGGAATAGCGACTCGTGGTCACTCCGCAGCATTTCGGCTTTGTGATTCACTCCGGGATTTTTAGTCGCCGCCTGCTGGAAGTAGCCATAAAATTCTTCCATGGCAAAATACGTTTCCAGCTGGTCACGAAGATCCGCCAGCTCTTTCGCAGCGACATGCGGAGAAACTCCAGGCTGGCAGTTGAGCCGATAATAGACGGAGTTCAACGTTTCACGAAAATCAAAGTCTTCCTTGATCTCGTTCATGAACGCCACATTCAGTGTCATTCGTTCCTCGGCGATTGACGCTTCGCCGTCGACATCCATGTGGACGCCAAGTGACAATACACCACTTCTGCGAAATTCTGTTTCGGAAAACCAGATACTCATGGTCGACTCCATTTGAACAGTCACATGTGCCTCGTTTGCATTTGAAATTATCATGAAGCGAGAAGGCTGTCCAATTTTTTCGATATTCCCCGAGTTTTTGGCGTGATAGCGTGTCTCGCGAATCGCTTTTCGATCAAATATCACTCTGTCCAAAAAAGACTGAATCACGAGCGCGAACAGTATGAAGCAATACGGCCCATGGAAGATCACCAGTACCGAGGAAGTCTATCGCGACCCGTTTGTGAACCTGAAAGTCGATCAGGTCATACGTCCTGATGGTTTGCCCGGGCAACATGTCGTCGTTGGAATCAAACCCGGGGTCTGCGTGCTGGCAATGGATGAACATCAAAACGTACACCTGACCAAAGAGTTTCACTACGCGATTGGACGAGATTCAATCGAAGCAGTCAGCGGTGGCATCGAGCCGGGCGAAGAACCCGATGCGACGGCCCATCGCGAACTGCAAGAGGAGCTTGGAATCGCTGCGGATCACATGGCTTTTCTTACGACGCTTGATCCGTTTACGTCCTGCATGATCTCACCGACGCGGTTGTATTTCGCGACAGGGTTGAGCGAAGTTGCTTCCAACCCAGATGGTACGGAGCGTATCGAAACGGCCGTGATGCCTCTGACTGACGCCGTCCAGAAAGTTCTCGATGGTGAGATTACCCACGCGCCAACGTGTGTGTTGTTGTTGCGAGCTCAACTGGAAAACAACTGAGCCAATTAGTGCCCGTTGTTCGCTCGATCAAATTCGATATCTTTCTTGTGGAAACTCGACCGATCCTGTGATTCGCATCGATTATTTTCAATGGTGGCTGGTCGCCGCATACGTCATTCTGGTCGGCGTATTTGTATTTGGCATTCTTCGTCCTCGGCAGAAATCCGAGTGGAAGTCAGCGGGGGCCGCTCAGGCGTGGGTGATTGCGTTGTATGCCGAGATGTATGGCACGCCGCTGACGGCTTATCTGCTGATGAACTGGCTCGGGCGTTCCACCGCAGACGCCGAGAAACACTTCAACGGACATGCATGGCCTCTGCTGTTGGGGCTGTCTGAACCAACCACCATTTGGCTTCAGTTCTGGACCACCGTGATCGGGCAGCTGCTGGTCGTGGCAGGAGCCATTCTTGCGTTGGTGGGCTGGAGGCAGATTCACAATGCAGTTCAAGAAGATCGCATGGCGACCTCAGGACTCTATCGATGGATCCGTCACCCTCAGTACACCGGATTCTTTCTGTTTTTGATTGGCAGCGTCATCAACTGGCCAACGCTTCCAACGCTGATCACGTTGCCCGTTTTGCTTTCGGTTTATTGGCGCCTGGCGAAACAGGAAGAACAGGATTCGCTGGATCGTTTTGGCGATGAGTATCGAGACTACATGAAACAGACCGGTCGTTTTCTGCCATTGGCGTTCAGGGGGTCAAGCTGATGTTAGCGTTGGAACAAAGACGCTGAGATTTGATGGTGGCTTCTCGATCATCATTGGTAGCGATAAAATCGACATATCTGTCAGTTGGAAAATCAATGCAATCCTTGATGGTCTGGCAGTCGAAAACCATGGCATATCGTTGATTCGCCTCATTTTGAAAGATCATGCATGCCCGAATACTCCAAGTATCAACAGAACATCATTCGTAACTATTACGACAACCGCGAGACGATCTCGTTGCAGCGGGTGCAGGAGTTGGTCACGGAGTTGTATCTGACCGAAGGCAAGAAACGACAGAAACACTGGGAGCGACTTGCCAGTCATCTCCAGAAACTTTCGGTCAAGCAGGAAACCATCGATCATCTGATCAAGCAGGACGACCCACAGCTTGCCGCTCAATTGGTCCAGCGGCTCAGCAAGGAAGCCGGCTAGCGTTGCAGCCATTTTATTAGGAGGGGAAGGCTTCATCCGCCGCTCAAAGATATGAGGACTTTCGCGCTGACATGTTGTCCGACAAGCAATTCCAATCTATTCATCCGAAACTGAAGACGTTGCAAATCATCGTCGTGGCTTTGGCTGGCGGCATCATATTGTTCGCGTTCGTGACCAACGTGATTGCGCCGTGGGCTCAATCTGCCATGGACATTTCGATGTTACCGCTGCTGGGAGCGGTAGCATCCTTTTTTTCCATGCTCCTGTCTTTCGTGATGCCAGCGATGGTTGTGGGCAACGTGCCCCGTGTATCTGGCGATGACTCTGAGCAAGGCCAGCAACGGAAACTCAAAGGAGCCGCCAATATTTTCGTGACCAGTCGCTTGATCCGCGCTGCATTACTTGAAGGATCGTGTTTTTTGAATCTTGTCGTCTACATTCTCGAGAAATCTCAATTGTCGCTGATTTTTACAGCGATCGGATTGTTTCTACTCATGCTTTCGTTTCCAACCGCCTCGGCGTTCCGAAGTTGGATTGAAACAAACGCGCTTGACTGACCTGTGTGCCTTGGACGATCGACGCTAGCAGCGCATTCTCTAGGTTGCGTGCTGGGTGATTGATAAACTGGAGCATCATTCTTGCTTTGTTCCACCCATTCAGATGGCACGCACCATGCTCGGTCACGGACGACCATTGCTGACGATTCGCACTTCAGTCATCTCGACCTTGGTCGCAACGGCTGTGGTTTTTGTGCCGTTGCGTCTGGCAATGGCTGACAACGCGATTGCCACGGAAAGCCTGCCGATTGCCTGGCAGGATGATGCTCAGTTGACGGACGTCTTTTTCATAAACCGGCAGGTCGGCTGGGCGGTAGGAGCTCAGGGAGTGATTCTCCGCACGGTCGATGGGGGAAAAACGTGGCTCCAGCCGAGTGATGTTGATGCTACGCCCTTCGAGCAGCGTGTCAATGAATCTCGAAGTCCGCTTCCATTAAGCGAGAAGCTGGACCGAATGAAGCAAGGCCCCAAGACCAGGTTGAGTCAACGCAATCTGGTTGCCGACGCAAGTCGTCGTGAGATTCGAGTCCGTTTTGAATCCGTCCATTTCGTCGATTCACAGCACGGCTGGGTGGCAGGAGGTTACAACTTGCCGTGGATGGATGGTTCGCATGGCTTGATTATGCGTACCAGCGACGGAGGGAAAACATGGCGTCCGGTCGAGCGTTTGACGTTGCCTCGGGTGAGCAAGATTCACTTTACCAGTCGGCGAACGGGCTGGGCGATCGGCGAGACAAACGCTTTGCATCCTAACGGGATCTACTTTACCAATGACGGAGGCGCGACCTGGTCTGATCAATCAACGAAGCGGATGATTCCCTGGACGGACGGCCAACCGGCTGGCAGCCAATTCGTCATGATCGACCAAAATGGTCGACTTGGTTTGGTGGCTGGCGGCAAGCTGACGCGACCTGCGCTATTTGGTTGTTCTCGAGACGATCATCTCACATGCCTGGCGACACAGGACGACCAAAACGGTTTTGCAGCTGGGCCGGGCGGTCTGCTTCTGAAATCGGGCAATGGAGGACGTGCGTGGAAACGTCTGGCGGTTGATTGGGAGAACAGCCAAGCCCCCGTTTGTGCCACGGTCAATGAAAAGCACGTGTATCTGGGGCTGGCGGCTGGCGGCATCATCCGAGTCAACACAATCGACCATGTTGTTGAATCGATCGCTCTACCGACTTCAGCGCCGATTCGAAGAATTCGTTTCGTCGATGCAAAACATGGGTTTGCTATAGGCGATTTCGGTACCATTATTTCCACTTCTGATGGCGGACAAACGTGGCGAAAGCAACGGGGTGATCATGATCGACTGGCGATTCTATTTGTCGCAGACCAACCTGATGATCTGTCGCTGTCATTGATGGCTTACAACTCGGGGGAGGAAAGTCGTTTGTGCGGCACGTTTCTGATGGGAGGCCAGCCGGGAGATCGGGCGGTTTATATCCAGGCGTTTGAGCGTGTCGGCAGCGTGGTCAACTGGCGTTGTCGTGACAGTGAAGACAATCAACGTATCAACTGTTTGGTCGCGGCAATCCGATCGGCGAAACCACGGGTCGTTGTTTGCTGTCATGATCTGAGTTCCACAGATCAGTATCGCAATGCCATGGCGTTGCAAAACCGTGTAAACCGAGCAATCGATCTTGCTGCCGATCCTTCGTACACGGGCGGCCAACAAAGCCATTGGCAGGTTTCTCGCCTGCTGACGTCGGATCGAGCGGGCACACTCCGCCTCGATTCACGTCGGATGATGCCCACAATGGGCCAGACTGTTGCCGACCAGATCGCTGTCAGCCGCGCGCTGCTGGGACAGCCCGTTCGCGATGAGAACTTCTCGAACTGGCGTGTGACCCATCTGGCCAAAAGCAGGTCAATGAAAGGAAACGATTTGCTGTCCGGCCTTGCCAGTCAAGGCACCCCAATCCCGACTCGAAATCGCCGGACCTTGCTGGGGAATTTGAATCGAATGAACGAGGCACTGCATCGGCAGAAGCAAACTGAAAATTTGTCCCGGATGAAGGTCGAAACGGATCAGGATCTGGCCGTCTGGCAACGAAAGATACTTGCTGTTTCCGCAACTGCCGACGAGCACCTGGCGGGTTTGTGGCTGGTAGACCTCGCTGAGAAGTATCTTGAATCAGGCCGTTTTGAAATGGTTGATCGCACATTGGAAGCGTTGACAACCTATTGGTCGGATCACGCATTTGCTCCAGCTGCCAATGCATGGCTGACGGTCAAGCGAAGCCAGAATGCGTATGCGAGTGAATCAGCTTCTGCATCACAAAGCGCACAGCGACGGACGCTGGAACCATTCATGCGATTGACTCAGCAAGATCCCTCATTAGCACTCGATCCGGCATGGCAGTGGATTGAGCTGAATCTGCTCGCTCGTTCAAGCGGCGTCGGATCCGTTGAGCCGAAGCTCGCGAAGATGGCCCAGCTTCGCACGGGATCGCCACAGGATCGTGAATTCGCAAGGATGGCTCAGCACGACCTGATGCTGTTGCATGCTCGCGGTTCACTTGCCACCGATGCGAAATCGCAAGACAAGAAGAACGACCTGGTCAGTCATTTTGCGTCCGAACGCCCGAAACTGGACGGTATCCTCGACGAAGCTCTCTGGCAAAATGCTGAAGCAGCGGGGGATGCGGCCGTGTTCACACACGCATCTTCGTATCCGATTCACAATGCGGACAGAATCGTTTTGGCCCATGATGATCAGTATTTCTATGGAGCGATTCACTGCCAGAAGCTGCCGAATTATCCGTACCGCGTCCGGCAGGGAGTTCGAACTCGTGACCCGGTGCTTTCACAGAGCGATCGAATCGAATGGGTGATTGATCCGAGTTTGAACTTTTGTGGAGGGATCAAATTGGTGATTGACCATCAAGGACGAGTGGCCGAATCAAAACTTGGTGGCAAAGACTGGAACCCGAATTGGTACGTCGCGAATGCCCAGGACGAAAAAACATGGTCGGTCGAATTCGCTCTTCCGTTGTCCGAGATTGCTCAGCAGACGCCTGACCGAGCGGTTCGCAAAGCAAACGTCGGGGCGCGGGGATGGGCCGTGAAAGCCTGTCGGCTGGATAATCGTTCGCGATTTGTTTGGGATGGCGTTGAGAACGGTTCTGAGAAGTCAGGCTTGCAGGCGAGTCTCAAGCCTGATCCGACAGGGTTTCGTCGGATGGTTTTTCATTCTGATTCTGATTCGAACATTCCGATGCCCGATCGACGCGTCAGGCCAGTTCAATACCAGTTAGAATTGGATAACGGTTCAAACAATTTTTCGAACCCACCAAAGGCACCGGACATTGGTGGCTTGAAAGTTGATTCACGTTTGGTGCCATGAATCGAGAACCGAATTCAAGGCAAGTTGCAAACGCGTTTTACAACTTTGTCAACGAAGGGTTATCCTGGGCCTCTCACAAATTCGACGCGAAAACAACTGTAAAAAGTAGATTGATCTTCACGCATTGGCTCGTTCGTTCGAGCAACTTAGCCTTCAGTATTTTCAGAGAAGTTCGCGATGACCAATAAGCCGGAGCCTGATCGTTCGGCGGTATCGCGCGACAGATCGAATCAGAAGCGCACCGCGAATCGGTTGGAAACGTTCAAGCCTCGCGTTCAGCAAGGACCTCGATTACCTCAAGTCGGTCCCGCTGTGTCTCAGGTGAAAGTTGCACAGCGAGTCTACATCGAATCGGAAGATCTTGATGCTGTTAAGGAAGCCCAGACCATTGGCGATCGACTGCGAAGAAACCGCAAGTCGCTTTCCTCGTTGCTGGTGAGTCTGGTTTTTCACGGTACCGTTTTGATTTGTTTGCTGTGGTTAGCGACCAGTTGGCGAAAGGTGACTCAGCTGGGGCCCGGAGTGTTGGCGGAGTTTACCGAGGCGGTTGATACTCAGCAGTTGGAAACCGAGCCCGTTGTGCCCGTCAACGTGGAACTTCCCCAACCGGATGTTTCGCCACTTGAGAGCACTTCCGTTGATCTGGCAACGGACGCTGACACGATGGCGGACACGGAAATTCCTTCGGTGCTGCCGGCAGAAGTTCCCGCAGAAAATCCTTCGACTAATGAAGCAACGCTTTCCAATGCGAAGGCGACTGCGGTTGCTACTGGTGGAGGTTTGCAAGGTCGCGACGCGGACGCGCGAGCGGCACTGGCCGCCAGGTATGGTGGTTCCGCTGCCAGCGAGGCGGCGGTCGAACGGGCGCTCGACTGGATTGTACGTCATCAGTTTGAAGATGGCGGCTGGCGGCTGCAGTTTCATGAAGGACCCTGCAATGGTCGCTGCAGAAACGAAGGGTTAATGGAAACGCCTAACGGAGCGACCAGTCTGGCCTTGTTGGCGTTAATGGGAGCCGGGTACACCAGCGAGAAAGGACCGTACCAGGACGAGGTCTCGGCGGGCATCGATTTTCTGCTCGATCGGATGCGAAAAACCGGCTACGGAGGTTCATTTCGTGAAGGCGAACGAGGCATGTACGCGCACGGGTTGGCGACGATGGCTTTGAGCGAAGCGTATGCCATGACGCAACAGTCGGCGCTCGCCAGACCGATCATGGATGCGATCGAATATATCCAAAAAGCTCAGCATGGGCGCGGTGGCTGGCGATACGAAGCTGGGTATCCGGGCGACATGTTGGTTACCGGCTGGCAAGTGATGGCGCTCAAGAGTGCTCAGCAGGCGGGGTTTGAGGTTGATCCTGAAGTGCTTGCCAAAGCCGATCAGTTCGTTGACTCGTTAGAGGTCACACAGGCAGGGCTGTATCGTTACGGTCCCGTTCGCAGTGGAGGTGAACCAGCCGCCACATCCGTTGGGATGCTGATGAAGATGTACCTTGGTCAGCGTCGTGATCATCCGAATCTTCGCGAGGGTGCGTTGTACTTGTCTGATCATGAACCGTCGCCCGATAACATTTATTTCAACTACTACGCGACCATGGTGTTGCATCATCGTCGAGGGCGATATTGGAAACAGTGGAATCCGAAGATGCGGGACTTCCTGATTGCCACGCAAGCGAGGCAGGGTCATGAGGAAGGCAGCTGGCACTTTGAGGATCGGATGGGAACCGGCAGACAGGGCGGGCGGTTATATTCCACCGCGATGGCGGCGATGACCTTGGAGGTTTACTATCGATTTCTGCCACTCTACGGGTATGAACCAATTGAGAACGAGGAAGAAGTGTCCACCGAGTGATCGATTTTCCAGATCCCACGCTCTATGCTCGTGTAAGCATGATTGTGCCTGCGGGAGAAGCTGTACCAACATCCCGGTTTTGACAAATCGCTAGAATGGCCGGAGCAAATGCTTTTGAATTCAACTGCTACGTCAGTTCAACTACGATCGAGCAACCATCTTGAGTCAACCGAACTACATTTCGCCCGTTGTTCCAGTTCTCGACCTGATGATCGGTCAGGTAGTGCTGGCGGAAGGCGGTAACCGCGATCGATACCTGCCGGTTGATACAAAGCTGACACGAAGTTCAAAGCCGCTGGATGTCGCCAAGGCCATGTTTCAGCAGACTGGGTGCGATTGGGTTTATCTGGCTGATATCGACAGCTTCAGCGGCGCGACTCCCGCTTGGCATGTCTATGGCCAACTGCTGGAAGAGGGGTTTGGGGTTTGGGTTGACGCAAACTGGCTGAAGAACGATCGTTTCCGTGAGCTTGATGATCGAATGCCGGTGCTCGATCGGTTGCGAGTGATTGTTTCGTCGGAAACGATGACGGATTCCAAACAATTCAGCGTGTTTGACGAACTGATCAAGATGGGTGTGCGGCCGATCTTCAGCCTGGATATGAAAGGCTCGGATGTGATCGGCGGTTCGATCGAGATGAGTAAGCAATCACCGATGGATCTGGTCGAGGCAGCATTTGATGCCGGAGCACGAGACCTGATTGTTTTGAACCTGAGCATGGTTGGCACGATGCAACGCGATATCGATCAGACTCAGGCATCGACGATGGAATTGATTCGCGAGATCGTGGCGAAGTTTCCGGACATGAATGTTACTTCGGGGGGCGGCATTGCTACGGCGGATGACGCTCAGGCCTGGCTGGATGCCGGTTGCGATCATGTGCTGGCGGCATCGGCCATTCATCAGTGCCGACTGACTCCTTATGACGTCGCGGACCTTGTGCCAAGATCAGAAAAGAAGAAACTGCCCCGTGCGGCGAAATAGGGAAGGGCCGGTTTGGCCATCGCATCTCGACCATCCTGAGCGGTTAACCCAAAGACTTCATCAACCACGTAGTGCTTTGTTCCAACTCGTTTTTAGGGTTGTTACTTGCGGAGGGTCTCGTTTTATTTTTTGCTTTTGAGGCTCACGGAATGATGATTCGGTCGGTCAACCCTAATCTTCAGTTGGAACAAAGCAGTAGTAGGCCTTGACTCGAAAACCATAGCCTTGTCGGGACTACGGTCTCGGATCGGCTGCCGTCGAGAACGACAGACTGTTATTGACAACTTTCTGATTTGCGAAGTTACGGCAGTGTTTTCGAGACCTTGTTACCGGCCTGCGAAAGTTCCGGGCTAGCACACTTTGATATCAAAAAATTGAACTTCCACAAGATTTCTGGTTGAGTGTCGCAGGTCGGTATTGAGTGAGTCGGCGGGAATCTCTACAAACGACTTCGCAAACAGGATTTCGCCCGCGCGGATGTTGTTTGGGTTATCAAATCAATCAAGCTGACGAAGGAATCGTTGGCGATCAGAACAAAACGTTTTTGTCAGTCACGGAGGACGAGTCTTGAAATCGACAACATTCAAAATGGCGCTGGTGCGATCACTGGCGATCACAATTTTGGCAACCGTTGCGGGCTCGACCGCCGTTGCACAAGAAGGCGAATCGGCCGGCCTTGTCGCCGTGCTGGATGTCGCTCGGGTGTTTAAAGAAAATCCTGAGTTCGACTCAGCCATGAAGTCCATTCGCCAGGAAGCCGACGGATTGAAGGCTCAGATCACTCAGCAGCAACAGGCGATCAAGTCTGAGGCTCAGCAGTTGGGTCAGTATGAGGCTGGATCGGCCGAGCGCAACCAGATGGAAGCGACGTTGGAGCAGAAGCAGACCGCGTTGCGGACTCAGGCCCGCCAGGCGGAAGCAGACTTGCTTACTCGCGAAGCCGGAGTCTACTACACCACGTATCAGCAGATGCAAAGTGTCGTCAGCGAGATTGCCAACCAGCACGGGATTTCACTGGTGCTTCGATTCGACAGCTCCGAGATTGACAAAACCAATCGTCCTGAAGTCATCAAGGGTGTCAATCGACAGGTTGTGTTCCACCGTCGCCTGGACTTGACGAACCTGGTCATTCAGAACATGGGAACTGCGTCGGCCAATGCCGGTAAGACTCAGCGATAAGCGCTGATCACGCCTGATTAAATCAAACAGGGAACGGGTTGATTTGCACGTGCGAATCGGCCCGTTTTTTATTTGCATTCAAACGTACCAAAACAAAAAGTCGCCTCTGATCCGCAAAGTCGGTCTTTCGGAGAAGCATAATCTTCCGATTCAGCCGTCAACCGATTCGATTACGACGCGGGCTGGTTTAGAATTCACGCAACCGGAGAGCCTGCATGCCCGAACCGCTTTCTGTTGTCTGACCAAGCAACTTCTTGAGTAGTGCTTTGTCAAACTAAGATTTTGGAGTTGGCCCTTTAGAATAGCTTGCCCAAATCGAATCAAGATGAAGTGCCAACCTCAAGTTTTAAGTTAGACAAAGCAGTCGTTCATGAATCTGATCGTGTTTGAAGACGCCGGCGTCGATCGTTTGGGCGCGGTCACCGTCGGGCGACCGGCCTACGCGGTCACATGCGCGAGTTTTCGCTTGATTGACCAACTGCAAACGTTGGACGCGAATCTGATGGGGTTTGTGCGGCCTCATCTTTCTCTGATTCAGTTGAATGACTTTCCTCAATTCAGCCGGCAATTGAATCGCCATTCCCCGTGGACGATGGTCGTGAATGCTCGCATGGTTCCGTCGGTGGCGAACATCGATCTCTTGCGCCGGATGCTTGACTTGACCGTAGATGGTCGGGAGTCGTCCAATCAGAATCGTCCCATTGTCGCGCGGTCCAGTTGGGCGGTAGCGGCGGCGTTGTTACCAACGGCAACCATTGACGCTGACGATACAGAGGGCATTTTTCAAGAAGTTCTGTCATTAGGCGACGGCGGATCAACGGATTGCGATCATCATGACGCAGAATTTGACTTGTTCGAGTACGCTCATGATGTCGTTCGCTTCAACATGAGCTGTTTTGGGGAGAACCTGAAGCAGCGTATCGAAAGCGGAAACTATCAGCAGGTTTCGGATGGAGTTTTTGTAGCTGACGGAAAGCAACCGCCCGCAAGTGTTGTGTTTGATACCAGTGGTGGACCGATCTTGATTGAGTCCAACGTGTCGCTGGGGCCATTCAGCTATGTTCGTGGGCCGGTTTACGTGGGCCAGAACGTCAAAATCAGCGAGCATGCTTCGATCAAGGACGAGGTATGCATATCCCATACGTGCAAAGTGGGCGGCGAAGTGGAAGCGACGGTGTTTGAGGCCTACTCAAACAAACAGCACTACGGCTTCCTTGGTCACAGCTACGTTGGTAGTTGGGTGAATCTGGGTGCTGGCACTTGTAACAGTGATTTGAAAAACACTTACGGGAAAGTAAATGTCGTATGCGAAGGTAAAAAGATCGCCACGCAGATGCAGTTCATGGGTTGTATCATCGGTGACTATGCGAAAACAGCGATTCAAACGGCAGTATTTACAGGCAAGCAAATCGGTGTTGGCAGCATGGTTTACGGTTGGGCGGTTGAGAATGTGCCTTCGTTTGTGAACTATGCCCAGACGTTCGGTTCAACCAGTTTGATGTCGCCCGAGGTGCTGATCACGACTCAACAACGGATGTTCGGTCGACGGTCGGTTGAGCAGCGTCCGTGCGACATTCAATTGATTCACGATATGTTTCGGCTGACGTCCGGTGAACGATCGCCAGATTTGAACGATGAGCCACCGAGTTTTTAAACGTATTCTTGAGGCTCGCGAAAACCGAGCAGGATATGGAGCATTTTGACGCACAAACAGCGATGAAATTCGTAAAAGCCTATGTAAATTGTTTTGGACGGACTGTTTGGGCTGAGTAGCCGTGCCTAAAATGAGGGGCTTGGCAGGTTTTGTTGCCAGAACTGAAACGATGACGGTCTAATCAAGGTTGTTATCGCTGAACTTAAATCAAATCAAGGTATCCCAGTGACCCACTCACTGTCTCAATTTTTCAAGCAAGATCATCCGGCAGTCTCATTTGAGCTGTTTCCGCCCAAGACAGAAAAGGGCGAGGCTGCGTTGTATCGACACGTCGAAAAACTGATGCAATTCAAACCCGACTTTTTGACCTGTACTTACGGTGCCGGCGGATCGACTCAGGGTAAGACACTCGAAATCGTCAGTGAGGTCAAGAAACGATTCAACGTTCCTGTTGCATCGCATCTGACGGTCGTGGGCAGCACTGTGGACCAGTTGAGAACTTACTTGCAAGATGCGTCTGATCAGTCGGTCGACTACATCGTGGCGTTGCGAGGTGATCCCCCGCAAGGCAAGGAGACGTTTGAAGCAGTTGATGGTGGTCTGAGCTATGCAAACGAATTAGTCGAATTGATCTCGGCTGAGTACTCTGACTTCGGTGTGTTAGTCGCTGGTTACCCCGAAAAGCACAAAGAAGCTCCCAGCATGGAGGTCGATCTCGATAACCTGAAACGTAAGGTCGACGCAGGATCACATGCGATTGTGACTCAGTTGTTTTACGACAATGATGACTTCTTTCGGTTTCGTGACGCTTGTGTTGATGCTGGAATATCGATTCCAATCGTTCCCGGTTTGTTGCCCGTGACGAATCTGGAGCAGGTAAAACGTATTACGTCCATGTGTGATGCGAAATTGCCCGCTGAGTTTGTCGATCGACTATCGCAGCGAGACGACAAACAGTGGCAGTATCAGGTCGGCGTTGAACATGCGATCGAGCAGACTCGTGGTTTGTTGGATGCAGGTATTCAAGGCTTGCATCTGTACGTTTTGAACCGATCCGATGCCACCAGCGAAATCCTGGGTGCGGTGGATCTGAATCGCGTTGGCTAGTTTTGCTGCCCACGCCGGACCAACTTTCAGTTTTTGAAATCAGACATATTGAGACTCGAATGACTTTCCCTTCCATTGCCGCAACCAATCCTGCAGAGTTTGCGAAATCAATTCTGTTCCGTATTTCGTGTGGAATCGTTGCTGCGATTCTGTTGAGCGGTAACCCTTTGATGGCTGCTCAGGATGCGGGACCCGTCGGCGAAGAGGATCTGACCGAAGCGTCGGGAGCGGAAACTTCGCCCGAGGCAGAGAAAGCGGCAGAAGAAGAAGTGAAACAAAAGATTGCTCAACGTCGGCAGTTCTATTTTGATGCTCTGATGAAAGAGCTGGACAGCATGGTGCCGGGCGAGTTTGAAGAAGGTAGCAAACAGAAAACAGAATTAGAGCGAGCTGTGAATGCGTTCCTTGATCGGGATATCCAGACACTCAATGACATTCTCGATCAACAGGCGGCGTTCGATCCGGACTTTCCCCCGCGACACTTGATGCTGGCTTCCATGAGCTACCGAGTTCGAGATCCGAAGCAAGGGCGTCAACTGCTGGAGAAAGCGGCGGTTGCAAGCCCGAAGTATCCGGGAACTTATGCCGCCTTTGCTCGTCTGGCATTGAACGAAGGTCGAATCACCGACGCCATGGCTCTGCTGGACAAATGTGCTCGAATGGTCCGGGAAGGCAAGGTCAACGATAAGGTTAAGGATCATTTTGGTCGGCAATACGTGGCCGGAATGTTGCAGGTCGCTATTGCTCAAGGGAGATATCAAGACGCTCGAGATTTGCTTGATCGACAGATGAAGCAGTTCCCCGACAACCCGAAAAGCTATCTGACCGGAGCCGAAATTGAGTTTAAGGCGGGTGACCTTGCACAAAGTCAGTCGTACCTTGAGAAATTAAAAGAGTTGGTGCCCGAAGCCCGCCCGTTCGAGTCTGTGTTCGCCAAGTGGTTTCGCCAGAAAGGGAACCTGGAAGAGGCGGGTAAATGGGTGGTGGCCGCCGCAGAAAAGTATCCCAAGGACGTGACCAGTCAGCTGGATAACGCGAACTGGCTGATGGGGAAAGGTGATTTTGTTGGTGTTCAGGCTGCCATCGCAAAAGTGGAAGGAATCTCGGGTGAGTCAACCTCGACTCGATTCCTGAAAGGTCAGCTGGCCTTCGCTGACGACCGGATGGAAGAGGCCGAGAAGCTATTCGAAAAAGTGATCGAGGAAACAAAAGGCCGTAATCTGGAAGCCGTGAATCTTTACGCCTTGGCCATGTCGGAAAGCTCCGATCCTGAAAAGCAAAAAAATGCTCAAAAGATCGCCCAGCAAACGTTGGGCCGAGCCCCTCGCAGCACAGTGGCTCAAGCGTCGCTCGCGTATATTCTGCTCAGGCAGGACATCACCAAGCAATCTCAGCGTTTGCTGTTGCCGGTGGTGCGAAGCAAGCGAGTGTCTTCGGAGGTTGCATACTTCTTTGGCTACATGCTGTACAAGCTGGGTAAAAACGATTCCGCACGGCAGGCGCTTCAGTCCGCGTTAGAGAACAAGGATCTGTTTTTGTATCGAAAGAAATGTCAGCAACTGCTTGATCAGCTTGGCGGCCCGGTTTCGGGTGACCTGCCCACGCCAGCAGTGTCAGAGACTCCTGCCACGCCTTAGAGCGCGTTTCGTTTAAGTCTAGCGGCTTTTTGATACTTTTCGCTCGGTTTTTCAACGCCGCAGACGCTACAGTGAAGTGCAATATGCACTAGTCGTTGTGGGATTCAAATTCCGAACAGCCAGCGACGTTGTTTTACTCGCAATGTTGCTGAGCCAGCGCGTTGAGTCGCTTGATCATCGAAAACAGTCCGTTGCGGCGCTGTGGACTGAGGTGCTGATTCAGCCCGAGTTTGGTCAGGTAGTCCGAGACGTCTGATTCGACGATTTCTTTCGCCGTTTTGCCGTGATAGAACGCCAACAGGACTGCGATCAGACCTTTCACAATCAGTGAATCGCTATCTGCATGAATCACGACCGGCTGTTCGGCCGACGGGACGTCGGTGGCCATCCAAACGGAGCTCATGCAGCCCTCGACGATGTTCTCGTCCGACTGTTTTTCTGCAGGCAAGGCCGGAAGCTCGCGGCCAAGATCAATGATGAAGTCGTAACGCTCATCCCACTCCTGCAGGTCGTCAAATGTTTCGAGCAATTCTTCAACGGTAGGTGGAAAGTCGGCCATCTTCGCAGTCAGTGGGTTCGGTTCGAGTAAACTCGGCTGAAATAACACAATTCCTGATCGTAATGGATGAACCGCAATCCGGCCACGGGAGCCACAGAAACCCAGAGCGAACCTTTTTCTTCAAAACGCAGTAAAAATTCTGTTGACGCCCGACCAGTGGTCGATACTATGTGATAAATAGTATTAATGACGATGTATCGTCGAATTGACACGAAAAGTCGGAGTTGACTGATGAAGCTTGAGCGAGAAATGATGCGAGGTGCCGGGCCGACGGCGGTGATGCAGTTGCTTTCGGGCGGAGAAAAATACGGCTATGAGCTGGTGGAATCGCTCAGTCGGCAGACTGATGGTGTTTTAAAACTGGGGCAGTCGACACTCTATCCGATGCTTTACAACCTTGAAGCGAAGGGGATCGTCGCTTCCAAAGAGAAGCCGGGTCCGAATGGTCGCCAGCGTCGGTACTATCGGCTGACCGCCAGGGGTAAGAAAAAACTGGAAGCCGATCGCAAGCAATGGTCAGCGCTAGTCGAAGCGATGGGAGCGTTGGGTTTGACTCGTCAGCATACGCCGATCGGGCTCGCTCACGGCACGTCGGGATAGTGGATCATGCCCGATGGAGCAAAGGCAGGGTTGGCATCTGAACGACTCGCATCGCGCTTGCAGGGCCATAGCATAGCGATGTGGCTCGCATGAATCATTCTTAGTGTTCGAGGAAGAGAAATGAGCCAGTGGTTTCCGACGTTTCAAAAAATTCAACAAACACCGCTCCGCGATCTGGTTCGTTTGCAGGTATCCGGCCGGCTGAATTGGAAAGCACGCATTGCGGAAAGTGGTCTTCCCGAGATTGCCAGGCAGAAAATCACTGACGTGATCAAAGCAACTCGTTTGTGGCGGCTGGAAAAGTCACAGATCGCAGACGAACTGATCGCTCATTTTCAAGATGGCCAACGGCGTGGGCTGGATGTATCGGATCTTGTTTCCCGTTTTGGCGAAACCGAACCGGTTGCTCGATTGATGCGGGCGGCCAAAAAACGCAATCGCTCATTGGCATGGAAGACGTTCATGGCAGGCTGTTATGCCTTCGTTGCATTTCTGGTTCTTTATGCCGGAGTCGCGATCTGGTTTTTCTCGGGTTCGCCCAATCCGAAGGTGGACTATTACAAAGTTGTTTCATCGGCGGCCGTATCCGTTCCGGAAGAACAGCGAGCGTGGCCAGTGTACCGCGACGCATGGCTTGAACATGAATTTGCGAACTTGAATATTCCAAGAACGGTGGGGCAAAAGGAAGAGGATGAAAGTTGGAATTCGTGGCGTCCGGGGGACAAGAAGTGGTCGGGTGTCGTCGCGTTGCTGGAAGAGCAGGAGTCGTTGATCGAAGCTTTTCGACGTGGCGGCCAGATGCAGGGGCTGGGTTTAGAAATCAAACGGCGGGGCGATTACAGTTCGAAGGATGAGCGAGCCATTTTTGGTCAGCAGTCCGATGATGCGGGCCAGGTGTTTTCGTCTAATGATTTTTTGCTTCGCGATGCACTTATCGGGGCTTTGTTGGAACACGTTCAGAAAATGAGGACGATGTCACGGCTGCTGGAAGTAGACGTGTTCCGTCACGCAAAAGCCGGACGAGCTGAGCTTGTCACCGAAGATCTGCTGGCAATGCTGGGGCTTGGTCCGCAGGCGGCGGAAGCCCCGTTTCTGGTTTGCAGCTTGGTTGGAATTGCTTTGGATTCGACGGCATTCCTGACGATTGAAGAACTGGTGACCGACTATCCGGATTTGCTCAGTGAAGATCAGTTGGAAACGATATCGAGAAAACTATCGTTACGTTCTTCGCGAGATCTGGTTAGTTACGACGGAGAAATCGCTTTTCAAAAGGATCTGATTCAACGAATCTACACCGATGACGGATCCGGCGATGGTCGTCTTACGGACGAGGGTTTGTTGGCTTTGTCCAAAGTCAATGCTTCCGTTAACGGGGACAACACCCGTCCAGATCCGTTGTTCAGCGCGTTTGTGAATGTCGTAGGGCCGGGAGTCGCCTTGTTCACCGGTTCGCGAAAAGATCTGGAAGGCGCTGTTGAAAACGCTATGGAAGAGTGGAGTGCTGCGGTGGAGCCGCCTTTCTTTGCACGGAAGGTTCGTGGTCCGGAATATTTTGATGATCTGATCAACCGACATGCTTCAGGCAACTATGCCGCAACAATTTTCATGATGATGCTGATGCCCGCGATGGATCAGGTAGCTTCGGCGGGCGAGCGAGCCGAAGCGCGGCGTCGGGCGAAACTGCTGGGCGTAGCGGCATGCAGGCATCGTTTGAAGCATGGAGAATTTCCATCAAACGCAGACGACCTGGTTCCCGATTTCCTTGAAAGTGTTCCCCTCGACCCAATCACGGGAAACTCGCTGCAGTATCGATTGGACAACGGTCAACCAGTGATCTACAGCGTCGGTGCCGATGGGGACGACGACGGAGGAGTTCAAGCGGTCGATTCGGCTGGCAACATCGTGGAAGACGGTGCTCGACATTTTTCTCAATCAACTTCGAACGAAGTCGAAGGGGATTGGATCCTTTGGCCAGCAAGATAGATCACTTTCACACGAAAAGGTGTCTTTGCGTTGATCTTTGAGAATCCGAAGCGAACAACCTGCTGCAGCGTTTAGTGCTTTGTCTAACTAAGATTTTGGGGTTGGCGAATTGATTTCATTCGATTTCAGCCGTGTCAAACTGGAATGCCAGCCCCAAAGTCAACGATTGACGCTGCGCTATTTGCAACAGCTTCGTGATTTCCCTGAAAACGGATCAACAAAACCACTTGGTCAATTGCGATAGATGAGTCACGACTTGAATGGAAGCGATGGCCGGTAGTTGTTTGATTTTGTCCGGCAGTTCCAGCGGCCCATGTGGCGCGAAGTAAAAAACCTGCATTCCGGCTCGACCTGCCGCTTCAAGACCTGCGAGCGAATCCTCGACGACGGCACAATACTCGGGATCGACACCCGCCCTGGCCGCAGGTTGGAAAAACAGATCCGGATCCGGCTTCCAGATTTCTCGATCGTAGGCACTGAAAACGAGATCTTCCGGAAAGAACCTTCGCAAACCGCTGACGCGCAGATTGATCTCGATCTTTTCGCGTGGAGCGTTCGACGCGAGGAACATTGGTCGTTCGATCTGTTCCAAGAGCTCGACCGCTCCTTCGATCGGGCGAAGGTCTTGTTCGAGGGCGATCGCTTGACGGCTGCGAAAATCAGACACAAAGTCCGGCGGCATTTCTCGACCGGATTGAGCCGCAAGGTGCTCGCCAATGCATTTGATATTGCGACCCGCGAACAGGTCATGGCAGTCGCTTTGGGTCAGTGACACATCCAGTTCGGCAGCCATCTGAATGATGACGTCGTTCGTGATCGGTTCACTGTCAACGAGCGTCCCGTCGCAGTCAAAAATGATGGCTTGGATGTTGGGCATTGAAGTTGTTTCATTAAAAAATTTCGGTCGACCAGCAGTCCGGATTTTGACAGGATCTACAGGATGGACATGATTGGCGCGCAGCCAGCGCGTGACATCCTGTTGATCATGTTCATCCTGTCAAACATCATGCGTCGGTCTTCTCCGGCCGGGCGTCCGCCAGCCATTGATCGGTGCTGCAGGGATCAACGCTGCGGCACATGTCTTCCAACTGGTTCGCAATGTCGGCCAGATCGTCTCGCCACTGGTCGTGCGACAGATCGGGCGGGCAGAGTTCGGCCATTTCGTCGAGCAACAGAATCAATCGCAGCAGGTGACGGAAGACGATACCTTCCTGTTTTTGCAGTTTGTTGCTGGTGATGTATTTGTTGAAGTCCGTGCCGTACTGCAACGCTTCGCCCGCAACCCAGACAGGAGTCACTCGCACATCGTGCACGTCCGGGAAATCATGCTGGAACAAACGCTGCAGCTTGTAGGGCAAAGTCAGGATCGGAACCCAATCATCGTCATAATATGTCCGTTGCTCTTCCTCGTCTTCGTCCTTGCCATAGAGTTCTTCGGCCGTTGCCAGTCCCAGTTTCAGCAACTGTGAATCCAGCCGAGTGGTCGCCAGTGGACCTGCCGGCAGCACTTCGGGAGGCGGGATTCGAATCGAACGGCCCAGCGAACGCGAAAGTTCCAGAATACTCTCGAATGCCATCACGCGTTCGTTACGGTCGGCGATCCCAAGGTGCTTCATCAGAAAAACGGCGTACAGCGGATGCACGCCTCGCAACAGCAACAGATCATCCATCGCTTCGGTTGGCGTAGCGGTGATGGGTTTGTACTGAGGCTTTTCGTCATCCGTTTCGTCAGGTGACTTCTTTTTTTTGCTCGAGCTATTGCCGGTTTTTTCGTCAGCGGGATTGGTTTGATTGCCTTGCCCCAGTGTCAAAGCCGCACCGCCAAAGGTCAATGTCGGAGCGGGAGAATGTTCGGGGGCGGACGGAGCCTCCCCCTCCCGTGTGTCGCCCGCTTGCTGGAAGGGCGAGGCTCCGTCCGAGCCGTTGGGGCCTGACGCACTTTCATCCAATGAGGGTGGCAGGTTGGAAACCTGCCCTACGTTGTCTGGTTGATTGGAAACCTGCCCTGCAAACTCAATCGGCGGCTTTGGATCCAACGTGATGTAACCGCCTCGCCACAACGTAATCAGTTGCCGATTGAGAATCTTCTGGGCAGATTCTTGATCCTTGGGCTTGAGCAGACGGCCGGCAATCAATTTGCGAATTCGCTCCACTTCCGGCGACGCGTCCAACATGTAAACCAGCAACCGCCACGGCAAAGGGCCTCGACTGGCCAGATCGGCCGATGGTGCCGCGACCAGTTGATCGAATTGTTGCTGACTCCAGTACTGCTGACCTTCGCGGCGTTTGGGTTGTTTTTTCTTGAGTGCCTTTTTTGCTTTTCGGAGGCCCGGGTCTTTGGTGTCTTCGGGAATCTGATCGTATTTTTCTTTCCAACGTAGAATTTTCACGTCGTCCTCATGGGGCAACGCGAACACGTGTCCCTGATCATCAAACTGAGGCCGCCCGGCTCGACCGAACATTTGATGCGCCGACGCGACGGGAATCGTCTTCATTTTTCCTCGTGGGCCTTTGAGCAACGTCGGCAGCACGACGCTTCTTGCCGGCAGGTTCAATCCGGCCGCCAGTGTCTCCGTGCAAACGCAAACGCTGAGTAGTTTCTCGATGAACAGCTCTTCGACGATCTGACGATACTTCGGAAGCAAACCGGCATGATGAACGCCGATGCCACGAATCAGAATCTGTTTCAGCTTCGGACCGACGCCCTGAGACCAGTCGTATTCGTCCAGTCGAGCTGCCAGCTTTTTCTGCTGTTCCGCGTCGACGCACTTTTTGCCTTTGAGCATTTCCGCCGTCGTCCAGCATTGCTCGCGATTGAAACAGAATAGCAGTGCCGGAGTGTAGCGGCTTTCTTCGGTGCCCTGTACCATCTTTTCGATCTGGTCGGGCAGGATCTCGTCCTCGATCCAGTGGTACGACAGCGGCACTTTTCGTTCGGTGCCTTCGACCAATTTCAAGCGGCGATCGTGAACCCGCGTCAGCCATTGCACGAACTCCATGCTGTTGCCCACGGTGGCCGATAGCAACAGTGTTTTAACTTCTTTCGGAAGGAGACCCAGGCTGAACTCCCACACGATTCCTCGTTCCGGATCATTGAAGCTGTGAAATTCATCCATGACCACCGCCCACACATCGCGGAAGTCAAACGCTTCGGCATGCAACAATCGGTTGAGCAGAATCTCGGCCACGACGACCAGGATTTTTGCTTGCGGGTTCACCTTTCGATTGCCTGTGACCAGGCCAACGTCGTCTGCACTGAATCCCCACTGGACGGCTTTCTCTTGTAGCTCGCGATATTTTTGATCGGTCAGCGCGATCAGTGGCGTGGTGTAGTAAGCCTGCTTGCCCAGCTTCAACGCTTCATACAAAGCGGCTTCTGCGATCAGCGTTTTTCCGGTCCCGGTTGGAGCACAAACCAGCACGCCCTGTTCGTTTTCGAACCACGCGAAGAGAGCTTCTTCCTGAACGGGATACGGATCAAACGTCAGCAGGTCGAAATATTGCTGGGCGATTTCATCTCGTTGTGATTGTAAATCTTTCAAAGTCGTCCTGACGTTGATGTCAAAGTTTACGGATTGCGCAGATTCGTTTGGCGTGAAGATGACCAATGTAACGTGACAGCACGTTGCTTGCAGCGACGATCGGCCTGATTTGGACTTTTTCGACCGACTGTGTGGAACCTGGCATTCGTCGTGCACGTAGAGGTGGAGTGAAGACATCAAGTTGGGCACGTTTAAAACAAAGGAGTGGATCATGTCCCGCAAGAATCGCAAAGCAAAGCCAGCCAGCCGTCGGACTCGTCGGAAGAAGCAATCGAAACTGTTCGCGGCCATTGTGATTGAACTGATTGCTGCCGTCGCTCTTTTTGGAGCGTATCGATTTGCCCAGGATGTCCGGGCGTCACAGCAATCGCAGCAGACTCAGCCTGCCTCTGTGTTTTCTCAGTCAGCTCAAGATCCTCAATCACAGCTTGTGCAATCGAAGCCTGTCGGGAATCGCTTCACCCACGTGTCTGAGAGCGTGGACGGCATAAATACTTCGGATCAAGAACCGGTTTTTCGGCTTTCCCGTTTGATCCAATTCGAACCCGAAGGCTCGTAAGGCTGATTGGCCCTGGTTAAAATGAGGGCAGGTCGGTCGCCTCGTCGCGTGATCGATTTAGAACCTATCCCAGTACTTCGCAACCCGACGCGTGATCAAGGGAGCTTGCTTGTATTCCCTCACTGACATTTCGGGTTGAGATTCATCAAGCAAGGGTTGGGGCAGGTTCTACGTTCCATGTTTGCCTTGCCATCGATTTGGGGGAAAGAACCATGTCCGATTGCCCTCGCTGCCTGCTGCCCATGATCGACGAAGTGTACGAGGGCGAGAAAGTTGAGTTTTGTAACTCGTGCTGGGGTCACTGGATCCGCCCGTCCTCGTTCAAGAAAATCTTGCAGTCGGAAGTTTATTCGTTCACGAAGTCAGACAAGGAATCGGTCATCAAGCGCTGGTCAGGTAATAACAGCACGATGATGCGAACCTCCGCCGACATCAATTGCCCGGAATGCGATCAAACCATGAAGCAGGTTCCATTCGCTCAGGGGTGTGGAGTCGTCGTCGACAGCTGCAACGAGCACGGCATTTGGCTCGACGGCGGCGAAATCAAACGGATTCAGATTTACATCGATGAGTTGCGAGGAAATGGCTGAAGGGGTACAAGCACGAAGCGCAAGCGAGTGTATGATCCGCCACGGCACACTCGCTTGCGCTTCGTGCTTATATTGTTGGCACAAATCTACGCCACGATGTCTTTCATCACGTTGCCGGCGACGTCGGTCAAGCGGAAATCGCGACCGGCATGGCGGTAGGTCAACTGCTCATGATTCAACCCCAGCAGGTGCAGGATCGTGGCGTGCCAATCGTGCGTGTGACAACGACCTTCGACGGCCGTGCCGCCATGTTCGTCCGTCGCACCGAAACTGAAGCCGCCTTTGACACCGCCACCAGCCATCCATGAGGTGAATCCCTTGTTGTTGTGGTCGCGACCGTTTCCGTTTTGAGCGTAAGGAGTTCGACCAAACTCGCCCGACCAGATCACAAGCGTCTCGTCGAGCATCTTCCGACGCTTCAAATCGGCCAGCAAACCTGCAATCGGCTTGTCAATCTGTTCACACAATCGTGGAAGCGATTGATCCATACCACGATGAGTATCCCAGCCATTGTGAGAAACTTCGACGAAGCGAACACCAGACTCGGACAACCGTCTGGCCAGCAGACACTGACGGCCAAAGCTGTCTGCCGGTCCGCCATCGATCCCGTACAGCTCCATCGTCTTTTGGCTTTCCTGCGAAAGTTCCATCAGATCGGGCATCTCCGACTGCATGCGAAACGCCAGTTCGTAGGACTCGATCACACCTTCCACCGCTGGTGCATGCTTTTCACGCTTCAACTTCGCCTTGTTCAAATCTTGAATCAGGTCGATCTGCTTTCGTTGTTCTCGAGAAGTCAGCATTGGATTCTTGATATCGGGAACCGTGCTGCCGCCGCCTCGCCGAGCAGATCGCCGACGGCCTCGCCCACCTGATGCGCCGAGTTTCGTTCCCTGGTATACCGCAGGCAGAAACGCGCTGCCGTAGTGCTGAGCCGATCCGGGAGCCGGGTTGATCGAAATGAAACCCGGCATGCTCTCGTTTTCCGACCCAAGTCCATACAGCGTCCACGCTCCCAAAGACGGCCGAACCAGTTGAGAATTGCCTGTGTGCAATGCCGTCATCGCCAACGGATGAACGGGTCGATCGGTATGCATGCCACGCAACAGACAAAGATCGTCGGCCATCGATCCAAGCTCGGGCAACAATTCCGAAATCCAGAGGCCCGATTTTCCCTGCTGCTTGAATTCCCAGGGGCTGCCCAGCAGTGACCCACGAAACTGACCCGATTTGCCGTTGTCCCGAGTCAACGCGGGCTTGTAGTCGAACGTGTCCAGGTGAGACGGTCCGCCCCGCATGCACAAGAAGATCACTCGTTTCGCTTTCGCAGGGAAATGAGCGACTTTTGGAGCCAGGGGATTTACTTCTCTGGCCGAAGCGGTGGCTGCCAATGACGAAAACGCGAGGTAACCGAATCCGGACGAAACGGTCTTCAAAACATCGCGACGCGAGACTGAAAACAGATCTGACATGAGACTGACTCCAAAAAAATTCAACGCAGCTGAATCTTGTAATCGAACAGGATGTATAATTCCGAAACGTTAGTGGGGGAAACGTCCCTCGCTCACGCGTCGGGTTATGAAGTTCTTAGACTGGGCTTTAAACGATCAGCGTGTGTAACGGAATTCGGCCGAGGCAAATAACGCCTGGCAGAACGCGGTCAGGCTTTTTTCAATCGGTTCGTTTCGCATCACCGTGCAGAAATTCCTCGCGGCCCGAAGTTCTTTTCGTTCGGCCGGTCGACCGTAAGCCAGTTCGAAAGCCAATTCCAGTTTGCTGACAAGGCTTTTCGTATCTGGATCGGTCGCAATTTTTCTGGCGAGCGATTGGGATTGTTCAATCACGAATGGGTTGTTCAAAAAGTAGAGTCCCTGATCGGGCGTGTTGGATTCCTCACGTGTTCCCACGGGGCGATTTGGATCCGCAAAGTCCAACACGTCCATCGAACGAGTCACCTGATCGCGAACGATCGGCAAGTACACGCTACGGTGGTTTGAATCGGTGTCCAATGAGACCTGCTTCAGCCGAACACCGTTTCCGCCACTCATTCGTCGACGCACTCTATCCTGCACCATGGACCCGCCAGACATTTTTTTGCCCGATGAACCGGTCAGCAACGCGCCATCACGAACGACCGCAGGGCCTGCGTCGGCAATCAATGAACGTGGAGGCCGAGTTTGATCAAGCTGTCCTCCGATGGCCAACATGCAGTCTCGAATGACTTCGGCTTCAAGGCGGCGAGGCCGATGTCGCCACAAATAATAATTATCTGGATCCGCGTGATGATTGGCTTCGTCAAAATCAGAACTCAAACGATAAACGCGAGACGTGACGATTTCGCGGATAAGTTGTTTGACACTCCAGCCATTTTTGACGAATTGATTGGCAAGGTAGTCCAACAGTTCGGGATGAGTCGGTGTCGCCCCCGTTGTGCCAAAGTTGTCCGTGCTGGACACAATGCCCTGTCCCAACAGATGGCTCCAAACTCGATTTACCATCACGCGAGCGGTTAACGGATGCGACGAATCGGTCAACCACTCGGCCAGCTCACGTCGCCCCGACGTTTTACGACTCAGCGACACCGGCTCCGTGGACATGACTTGCGGAAAGCCTCGTGGAATCAGATCTGCAGGTTTGTCAAATTCGCCTCGGATCAGTAACCGAGTATCTTCAATTTCATCCGAATCCTGCACGCCCATCGCCAGAGCCAAGGGTTGTCCGTTGGCGTCGTAAGAATTGATTTTCGCTTTCAGGTATCCAGCCTGACCCGAAGCAAGTGCAACCGAAATGATTGATCGAGCCTGATTCGGTTGAGTTGACTTGGCCTGGTTCGGATTTCGATTTCCCTGACGACGTGCACGCAACGCTTCGGCCAAATTCGTTTGGGCTTCTTTCAGTTGATCCTTCATCTGCTGAAGTTCCGCCTTCGAGATAGACGTTTGATACGACTGCGAGTCGCGTGTGGGCAGCGTGATCAGGCTGGTTGGCCGACGGTTTTGCTGGCTGTCGATCGTTCCGTAGTGGGTGTCTGTGCTTTGAAAAATTCCCGCCAACGCGTAGTAGTCCGACTGAGGAATCGGATCGAATTTGTGATCGTGACAGCGAGCACACGCGACGGACACTCCCATCACCACGCTTCCCAGTAAATCGATTTGTTCATCAACCAGATCCAGTTGGAACTGACGCCCATTCCGCTCCGTCAGCGTTTTGGTGCCCAAAGCAAGAAAACCGGTCGCGACCAGGTTTTCGGACCAACGTTCTTTCGAATCAGGGCCGCTTCCAATAGGCAGCAAGTCCCCCGCGATCTGCTGACGCAGGAATTCATCATAAGGTCGATCTTGATTGAACGAGTCAATCACGTAGTCACGATAACGCCATGCGTGAGGGTACGTGACATTGACTTCTTTGCCGGACGATTCGGCGTAGCGAGCGACGTCCAACCAATGGCGCCCCCAGCGTTCACCAAACGATTCACTGGCCAGTAACGAGTCAACCAGATAACCAATCGCCGCTTGTGGATCGGACTCCCATCGCTCAAGGAACGAATTTCGCTGTGATTCGCTGGCTGGCAATCCTGTCAGATCCAAAGCCAACCGCCGCAGCAGCGTGACCGCATCTGCGTCCGCAGCCGGACTCAGACCTTCTTCCTGAAACTTCGCCTGAACAAAGTTGTCAATTGTAGAAGTTGCCCAGGCAGATGAATCAACGTTTGGCACAGACGGCACCTTCACCGACACAAACGACCAGAATTTCTTTCCACGTTCGATGTCTTCGGCCGTGATTTCGGACTGGACCTTGTGAATCTCCTGCTCGCGAGGGTCAAAGGCTCCGTTTTCAATCCATGTGCGAAAGTCTCTGATCACGTTGGCAGGAAGTTTGCCGCCGGGAGGCATTCGATAATCTTCGTACTCGATGGCATTGATGATCAGGCTTTCATCCAGCGAACCGGGAACCACGGCAGGTCCGGAATCGCCGCCCGCTTCGGACGAGTTTCGTGTGTCAAGCAACAACCCCCCGCGTGCCTGACCCGATTGCGAGCTGTGGCATCCGTAGCATTCTCGAACCAGCACCGGACGGATCTTTGTTTCAAAGAACTTGGCCTGTTCTTTTTCTGACTGGCCTTGAGCAACTGTCGCAGCGGAAAAAAAGCCGCCACAGGTCACGACTGCCCCAAGTAGCAGTCGCAACACTGGGCGGGATCGAGAGAGGTTGCCTTGCCCTGTCTGTACTGGTGAAAAAGTGATCATCGTTGAAGTCTCTCGTTCAGGAGATTTGACCGATCATGTCTTTAGAACGCGTTTCGTTTAAGTCTAGTGCTTTGTTCCAACTCGTTTTTAGGGTTGTTACTTGCGGAGGGTCTCGTTTTATTTTTTGCTTTTGAGGCTCACGGAATGATGATTCGGTCGGTCAACCATAATCTTCAGTTGGAACAAAGCACTAGCCCGGATATTTCATCTGAGATGTAGGCCGTATCAAACGAACCATTGCCCTGCCGGAACTTCGGTCTCGGATTTGTTGGCATCGAGAACGATAGACTGTTTTTGACAACTTTCTGGTTTGCAAAGTTACGGCAGTGTTTTCGAGACCTTGTTGCCGGCCTACGAAATATCCGGGCTAAGTTAAAGCTTGCTTTCGAACTTCATTACCCGAAGTGTCAGCAAGGGAACTCCCGTTGATCTCCCTCACTTAACGGCCTGTTGATTTAATCACAACCCGCTGCGTCAGCGAGGGATCCTTCGTCCCTCACTCACGTTTCGGGTTTCGTTGTTCTCCGTATTTCTGTAGCTAACATTAAATCAACTGGCCCTTAAGTTTCGGGTTGTTATTTTATAATCGGGAATTGGGCCTCGCTCCCTGGTGGATCCGATTTACAGACAGAAATTCCTCGAGACTCTTTTCGTCTCGAGGAATCGTATGCTCACCTTACAGAGGGAAATCGGCGGGAGGTCGTTTAGGCTCGACCGGATTCAAGCCACCATCGCCGCCTTGACCGCGTTTTCCTTTTCGTCCGGTTTTACCTTTTCCCTTACCTTCGCGGTTGCCACCTCGCTGCCTCATGTTCTCCATGGCAACTTGCAGTTCGGAGCTCTCAACGAAACCGTCGCCATTGGTATCTACGTTTGCAAAATTTGTTTGCATACGCTCGGGAGCTTCGGTCAAAGAAATCTTTCCATCACCGTCCTTGTCCATTTTTTCAATCATCCTGGCAGGATCCATTCGTCGTCGGCCCTGTTCTCCTTCACCTCGTTGCCCGCCCCTTTGTCCGCCTCGATTTTCGAAAGCCGTTGTCAGCTCGGCTGCCGTAATGAATCCGTCCTGATCGGCGTCGACCTTGCCGATTCGTCCCTGCATTTTTTCGGGAAGTTCGGATGTCGCCAGTTGGCCATCGCCATCCTGATCAAATCGCTGAATCAACATTTCCGGATTCGGCATCCCCCGCCGGCCCCCGCGTTTTCTACCCTGCTGCTGACCATCACGGTTCATGTTGCGCTCACCGTTTGCTCGATCACCCCGCTGTGCGCGGTTGGCACCATTTTGGCGATCCTTACCGGGCGGATCCGCGTGAACTGTTTGAACCAAAAACATAGCGACAGCAATCATGCCGACAGACAGGAAAAGTGGTTTTATCTTCATTGCGTTTTCCTTGAGTGATTTATTGTGAGTGACGATCCGCAAGCGATCATGACGTTTACTTGCTTGATTGGCTGCCATTTTTCAACACGCGGCAGATGGTTGTTCAGGACACAAAAAAGTGGCTGCTTGCAGTCTTCGGCTGATGCGGGTATTGGTGCTTCGTTCCAATTGAATGTTCCCGTTTTCCCTGAAAAACGTGTCCTGTTGACTCAAATGCTGGAGGTTCAAGGAAAACCCGACCAAACGATAACTCATAAATTGAATTGGAGCGAAGCACCCAGAAGGACCTATAATAAATGTATGAGTGACTCGAATTGCCAACAGGAATTACCGGACGACAGCACGATCGACAGGGCTCTGCGTGAGCAAGGCGATCAGGCTCTGGCCGAGTATTTTTCGGCATTTGAACCGCGTTTGAAGCAGATTATCCGCTTCCGGCTGGATCGACGCTTGCACGCACGAGTCTCCGAATCGGACGTGATTCAGGAGACCTACGTTCGAGCCGCCAAGCGAATCGATCATTTTCTGGAGCAGCCCGATCTTCCTTTCTTCGTGTGGCTGCGGCTTGAGGTCCAACAGAAACTGCACGAACTACATCGGTTCCATCTGGGTGCCGCCAAACGCGACGCCCGAGCCGAAGTGAATCTGTCACCGGCCAAAAAGGATCACGGGCAGACATCGATGTGTCTGGCTCATCATTTGGCGGCACAAATCACGTCCCCAAGCCTGGTCGTTCAACGTGAAGAGCAGTTGGAGTTTCTCAAACGAGCGTTGGACGAAATGAACGAAACCGATCGCGAAGTCATCGCGCTAAGGCACTTTGAAGAGCTGTCAAACGTCGAAACCGCAAAAGTGCTTGGCTTGCAGCCGTCGGCGGCCAGCAAACGTTATCTACGAGCGCTCAAACGAGTCGGCGAAATCCTGAAAGAGGCACAGCAGTTCGATGAATCGACCGGACAGTGATTCCGAAGTGCCTGAAGATGCTGACAAAGACGCATCGGAACAGCTTCTCGACTCGATCGTCGACGAGTTCACTCGCCAGATCCGCGCGGGGGTGGAGCCAAGTGTCGCTGACTTTCAGAAGCAGTACCCTCAGCTACATTGTCAGTTGGGCGAGCTGCTCGGCTCGATTGCAATGATCGAGCAACTTAAATCAACTTCGGCCGAGAGTCAGGACAAATCAAAGTCGCGCGATCGAATTGACTTTCCGATGCCGGACAAGATTGGCGAGTACAAGATTGTTTCCGAACTGGGTCGCGGGGGCATGGGCGTTGTTTATTTGGGCAGCCATCAGACGCTCGGACGAAAAGTCGCCATCAAAGTCCTTCCGCCCTCGCTGGCGACGTCGGCCGACCGAGTTGATCGATTTCGCAGCGAAGCCCAGGCGGCTGCCAGACTGCATCACACCAATATTGTGGGCGTGTTCGGCGTGGGGCAGAATGATTCGTTTCACTACTACGTCATGGATTTTGTTCAGGGCCGAGGACTGGACGATCTGGTTCGTGAACGAACTGGTTCTTTGTCCAAACCAACTTCAAGTTCGATAGCGACTCGTTCGGAGAAAGCCCATTTTCGTTGGGCGGCTCGTGTTGGCGCCGATCTGGCTGACGCGTTGGCGTACGCTCACCAGCAAGGCGTGCTGCATCGAGACCTCAAGCCTGCCAACTTTCTGCTGGGAGACGACGGGATCGTCAGAATCACGGATTTCGGCTTGGCAAAATATGCCGGTAGCGACATCCATCTGACCAAAACCGGTGACCTGATCGGAACGCCACAATACCTGGCACCCGAATCATTGAAAGGACAGTACGACGCGCGAAGCGAAGTCTACTGCCTTGGTTTGACTCTGTATGAATTGATTTGCTCGAAGCCGGCATTCGAGGGAGGCAGTCCGGCGGAGGTGTTGGGGAACATCACGCACTTGCGTCCACTGAATCTGCGCAAGGTCGATTCGAAGATACCGCTTGACCTTTCAACCGTTATCGAAAAAGCAATCGCTCGCGAACCCGAAGCCCGGTACGAAAATGCGGAGTCGTTTCGAGATGATCTGCTCGCTTTTTCGGAAGGTCGAGCGATTTCCGCACGTCGCGCTTCGTCGTTGCAACATGCGTTGCGATGGGCACGGTCCAACCCGCTGGCGGCTGGTCTGTCCGGATTGAGCGTGGCGTTACTGGTTTTGGTCGCAGTTGCCACTTCGATCGGCTACTGGTCGACTCATAATGCACTGGGCAAGCTGCAAGAACAGACCAAACTTCTTCATGAGCAACAAACCGCCACGGCCGACGCTCTCAGTCAGGCGATCGAAAGTAAAAACCAGGCTAACGAAAGTAAAGTAAAGATCGCTGAAGAGTTTGCCCGTGCGGAGGCCAATGTCGCAATCTCGATGGAAGCGTTCGACGAGATGTTTCGCCAAATGATCAGTCAGGGCACGGGCGATACCGAACTATGGGAGATCGATGGATTCCGCGAGTTGACAGGAATGGAAATGTCGTTGACGGAAGCTGATACGGAGTTTCTGCAGAAGCTGCTGGGCTTCTACCGTCAGTTTGCCGAACAGAACGCGGACAACGTCGACCTCGCTGCCGAGCTGGCACGAGCCTATCGGCGGATGGGAAACATCTATCAGTTGATCGATCAACCCGATCAGGCGATTGAAGCTTATCGCGAAGCCGTCGGTTTGTATCAATGGGTGTCGCTTGCTGATCCGGATGCAACCAACGCGCGTTTAGCGGCGTTTGAGACCAATGAAGAGCTTTCGATGCTGCTTGAGCAGGTGGAATAAAAAAAGCCGTGTCCAATGGACACGGCTGTTCGTATTTTTCGTTTCGATTCGTCAATCAAACGATCAATCGAGGAAACCGACCAGTTCCTGGCTGCGGCTTGGTTGCTGCAATTTGCGGACGGCTTTGGCTTCGATTTGACGAATACGTTCGCGAGTCACTTTGAAGATGTGTCCGACCTCTTCCAGTGTGTAGCTGTATCCGTCGCCCAAACCGTAGCGGAGCTTGATGATTTCTCGTTCGCGATAGCTGAGCGTTTTCAGTACGTCCTGAATTCGACCGCGAAGCATCTCCTGAGCCGCACCAATGGATGGGTTTTCGGCTTCACCGTCAGGAAGAAGATCACCAAAGTGACTGTCTTCGCTGTTCCCAACCGGTCGATCCAGACTGATTGGATAACGACTCATCGCAAGCACTCGGCGAGCTTCATCCACGGTTGTCTCACTGCGGCGTGCCACCTCTTCCAGTGAGGGTTCGCGACCCAGTTCCTGCAACAGCTGACGTGAAACGGAGCGAACACGCGACATGGTTTCCACCATGTGAACCGGAATACGAATCGTTCGACTCTGATCGGCAACCGCTCGAGTGATCGCCTGACGAATCCACCAGGTGGCGTAGGTGCAGAACTTGAAACCACGACGGTATTCGAATTTGTCGACCGCTCGCATCAAGCCTGCATTCCCTTCCTGAATCAAATCAAGGAAGCTCAAGCCACGGTTGCGATACTTCTTGGCGATCGAAACCACCAGGCGAAGGTTACCTTCGGACAGCTCGCGCTTGGCCTTCTGGTATTTCGTGTAAGTCGTTCGCAGCGTTTTGACTCGCTGTCGAAGGCTTGCGGGAGACTCCTGCACTGCCAGCAGAATGCGACGCATTTCCGAAATCCACGGCTCACGCTCGGCCGCTGGTTTCCCGGCTTTCTTGTGCTTTTGAATTTTGTTGGAAAGTTTATCAACGCGGGAACTGAAATCTTCGACCACTCGGATCAAGGATTCAATTCGTTGAGTTCTCAAACCCAGTTCTTCGATCAGACGAACGGCTCGGCGGCGACGACGGGAAAGATTCTGCCACGCCTGCTTACGCTTGGTTTTCGAGGCCGTTTTCGAATAGGCCATCAGGAAGTCACGTCGGTTGCGTTTGAGCAAAACCGAGAGCGTTTCCAGGTTATGCGGAATCCGTCCGAGGATCTGTTCCTTTTCAAGACGATCAGTCACCGACACCTGAACCGTACGGTCGAACGGAAGCTCGCCATGATGAACGCGAACGAGTGTTTTGAAGGCGACCTTGATGACGTAGTCACATTCCAGCAAATGCGTTCGGAACGCGCGACGCGTGTCTTCAATATCCTTCGCGAGCGTGATTTCCTCCTGCCGAGTCAGCAGTGGGATTTCGCCCATCTGAGTCAGGTACATACGCACCGGATCATCGGACCACGATTCCGATTCGTCGACTCCCGCCTGGAGCTCTTCTGCCGCTTCGGGATCCGGAGTTTTCGCATCCGTCGTGCTGGCAGCAACGCCATCGTTTGAATCGTCCGCAGATGCAACGTCCGCACCGCCGGCAACAACGTCCTCAAAACCTTGAGGAGTAACTCGTGTCCGTGTTGTTTCACTATCAAAATCTTCGAGCAATGTGTCGTACAACCTTGATACTCCTACGCCAATAGTCGATTTAAAAAACGAATAACCAAACTTTACCACCGCCTACGTAATTCCGCAGAAGTAGCAGCCATTTGGAAGAATATTACAGTTAGCGAACCCGTTCTGAGGTGAAAGACGAAAAGGACTTTACCGACGGCCCACTGGAAACGACTCCGTTGCCCAGTGTTGCCCGGTATATTCCATTCAGCTTCTCACCCGAGTAAAACGCAATCAACACCCCCGTGTAGATTGCTGATGCACCGTTCGCCAAATGCACCGGCTGTATACGTTCAACCCCGCCTGACCGTTCACGAAGTCGCAAAAAACAGTTGGACCGACGTGAATTGTCAGAAAACGCTTCCGTGGTAATCCTGTGAACTGGCGTGATGCAAACGCATTAAAACTTTGGCGATCCAGAATTCCGGAGGTCGCTTGAGTCGATTGCACGCTTGATCACGCCGCCTTCCATGGACTTCGCTCCAACAGCCCTGTCACGAAGTCAAAATCGCCTTCCGAGGAAATTTGCATCCTGTTGCTGACGTCTCGATCAGCATCTTCCGAATCGCTTCAAACATGGCTCAGAGTAAGGCGAGAGCGTTGGGCGGAAAGACCTGCCCGCTGGCTTTCGAGTTGGACTGTGGAAACAGCATGAGTGTTGAATACGATCTCCAGAATTTTACCTCGGGAAGTCACTCGGTCCAGCCGGAAAATCCGTTTCTCCCCGTATTTAGGTTGCCTCGAGCGGAAAATCACAATTACCTAAACGCTACCGGTAAAAGTGCATTGAAGCAGACAGACTGGCACTGGAATTGCTCACGTAAATGATCAGGTCAAGCACTTGCAAATTTCAATCCAAATCAAGGGAGCCCTTGAAAACAGAGTTCCGACCTAACGGCGGGCAACACATCTTCCGATCGTTCTTTTTATGGAACCAGCGATTGCCGCGGCACGGCATGCCATCGGACTGCCGCTGAAACGTCGCGATCGGGTCTTGAAAAGTCACCCGCTGACTCGCGTGAACTATTGAGAGTAAACTGCTGGCATCTTCGCTGGACATTGTGTTTGCATCTGACAAACCGGACTGTTTTTTCTGACTCGCCGCGCAACAGCTGACTCCGCCATGCCGATTCAATATTTACTGCCTTGCCCCGACTGCGAACATACGCTTTCGCTTACCACCAGCCAGGCGGGCCAGCCGCTTCAGTGCCCACATTGTGATTCATCGGTGGACGCGCCGAAATTGGGAACTCTCAAACAGTTGCCTGTTCAGGAAGACACAGCAACCACCCAGTCCGCTTCCAATGACGGTTCCACCGGCTGGAAGCGTCACGTGTTTGCATTTGGCTTGATTACCGCAGTGGTGGCCGGCATCGCCGGAATCGCTCTTTTCTTTTACGCGCAGTCGTTGTTTACCCCGACCGATGTGGAAGGCCATATCACAATGATGGATAACGAGCTGGACCAATTGACGCCGGTCCAGCTTTGGGACTTGTGGCATCAGCAGGAGTACGACGATGGTCTGGGAGAATGGACCGAGCTGAAGTATGTGGGCTACAACAAGCAGTCAGAGTACTTGAGGTACATCGCCTACGGTCTGTTGGGCATCGCAGGCTTGGGCGTGGTGACATTACTGTCTTCGTTCGCGATGAAGCGATAACGAAGCGTACAACTCAAGGCTCCTCACGCGGCAGTGCGGCCATCCAGAAAACGTGCATGCCGACGATTTTGATTCTGGCTCCTCAACGAATTTGATGGCATTGCGTGTTTCAACCCGAGTCTCTGCATCGGTCTCATCCGGGACGGTTGTTATGTGCTCGGCAGCTTGATGTCCAGGATCTTCCTGAGTGCCTTCTGAACGTGAGCAAACTTGACGGGCATCAGCAACACCTGATGTCGGTTTCCAATCAGATCCTGATTGACGTGCCGTTTGAGTTTCTCGGTTGCGATCAGCAATGATGGAACCGTCCGGGTTTCTGAATCAGCAGCAAAATTATAGCAGGCCTGCATGGCCTCGCGGCCAAGGCCAACGCAACCGAAAATCACACCACCTTTGATCGAATCTTCCTCGTCAACGTCGTGGTTCATGTCCATGAATCGCTCAAGGCCTCGCACCGGGTCATTGGTGATTAAAACTCGATAACCAAGCCCTTTCAGTTTTTCACGCAGCACGTCCTGCAATTTCGTGTTCGACTCGATCAACATGATCGTGTAGCCACGGCCCTCTTCTTTAGCCAGCATCTGCTGTTGATATTCTGCGGCGGCTTTCTCTGATTCTTCGGCGTCGTATTTTTTAACGTTTCCGGATTTGATTGACTCGATTACCGCTTCGGCTTCTTGCTGGGCCAGTGCAGGAGTCTGGATACGCTTTTTCGGATCAAGCTCCATCAGGCGATTGACAAAGATTACTAAGCGGTCGGGCAAGTCAGGGTCGTGTACCGTGATGGGAACGATATCGGTGAATCGCTGAGCCGACATGCGACGCATGCGTTCGCGAGTTTCCTCCAGCGGCGGTACACCTGTGACCATTTCGTACAACATGCAACCAAGAAAAAACAAATCGCTGCGTTTGTCATCCCTTTTTGCACCAGAAACTTTTTCGAGCGTTGCATAGTCGATACTACGCGGCATCTTGCCTCCGGCTTTGTCGGCTTCATCGCCGCCGACGGCCAGCCCGAAGTCGACCAGCTTGGCCTGACCTTTGGCCGACAGCAGCACGTTCGAAAGTTTCAGATCGCGATGCGTGATCTTTCGCTCGAACGCATAAGCCAATCCCGCTGCGATATCGCGCGTAATTGCCAACGATCGCTGGTATGGGATTTTTCGATGAGCTTTGAAGTAGTCTCGAAGGTTCTGGCCTTCCACAAAGTCCATCACCATGTAGATCCGGCCTTTGTACTGTTCGACTTCGTAGATCGGAGTGATATTGGGATGACGAAGGGTTTTGACGATGTTCCCCTCTCGCATGAACTGCTCGCGAGTCTCCTCATCGTTGCTGTGACGCACACGCAAAACCTTGACAGCTTTCACGTCTTTGGTTTCCGTATGGACCGCGCGGTAAACGCGTGCGAACGTACCGGCTCCGATGAAGTACAGAATCTTCCACTTGCCAAAAAAGTACCCTTGGATTTCTCCTTTGGCCAGTCGTTCGATCTGCCAGTTGGTCAGCAGTTCCTGCTGCATCAAAACGCTGATGAAATCCTCGTAGGTCGCGATGTCCGGACCACCAGCCTCATTGAGCGCCAGTTGTACCTGGTTGATCGTCAACAAACCGCATTCATGAGCGCGTTTGCCAAGCTGTTCTGCAGTGATTGTTGGAACTTCGTTCATGATGTCCTGGTTGAGATCGTGGGTGTCGCTGACATTCGCCCCCAGTTCATCTTATTCGAATCCGAAAGGTGCCTCAACGGAATCCTGGTGATACTTCCCAGATCGTCACGAATTGGCTGGGAACTGACGAACGTACCGTTTGATCAGATGAAGCAAAGTCCTTTACGGACCCATGCTCGGTTCCGCGAAGTCTGGTTTTGCAAACCATCGGTCGACGATCAAAAAAAGCCAGCCCATGGAATGAGGACTGGCTTCGTGGTCGCAACGTTTCCGACGGTCATACCGCAGCAACTGATGTCGGAAAGAGGTTGCCTTGCTGGCGGACAAGAAAACAGGAATAGATAAGGGCAAGAGAAAAGAGCTTGTGGAGATCTCAATCAGACAAAAATCGTCTGATCAAGATTTCCGCGTAACTTCTGTCTCGCCTTCCGCCTTGCCCACCGGCAGCCCCCGGCTGATCTACAATTCGCCTTCCAGTGAGTTCTTGTAAGCGTCTCGTTCACGGCGAGTCGCTTCCAGGTCAAACATCAGATACTTCATGTCCATTCGAAGCTGGCTTAGCGCTTCCTGAATCAAGTTCAGGATCCGTCGTCGGCGACGAGTGTATTCGGTTACTCGGTCGAGTGGGCTTTGAAGCCTCTCTTGATATTCAGCAGGCAGTTCATTCACTGCTGCAATCAGATCGTTCAAATCGAGAGGCAGTTGGTCGGAGTCAACTTTCACGTTGCGGTTCGATTTCAAATCCATGGTGTTTCCTGAGCCGTTCAAATGATGTGTCGTCGGGGTGCTTCACTTCGTTGTCCGACCATTACGCAGAACCAGTGCCAGTCGCGAGACTTTGCACACGTCTGCTTCACAAATGCTTTGCTAGCAAACGTTTAATGCAAAAACGACCCATGTTGCCAGAATTCGCCACGTTGCACGCCCGCAACACCGAATGATCTGGCAAGCTGTAGGGAATACTGATAAAAGCCGTTTGAACCAGCATCGAAGCTGCTCATTGCTGCATGTTGCCAATACGAAACGCGTTTTCCGGTAGTGTTTCGCTTAACCAACGTGATTCTCGCCATGATGCTCAAACGCCACACGAAATGACACCAGCATCTCCAATCCGAAGCGGCCCAAGGGCAATTCCCCGTCAAGCGATGCGGATTCGTCGGTTTGTTTCCCTGTTAGTTTTGGTTGGGCTGGGCGTCTTCATGACGTTTCCATCTGCTGTTACGGCTCAGTTCCACGAATCGTTCGATTCCCCCACGCCCTCGTGGCAGCGAACACAAGCCGATTGCAAAGTCCCTCACCAGAACTGGCGACAAACTCGAGCCAACGAGGTTCAGTTACGAAATCGCTATGAGAAAATTGAGTTCGATTGCGGCCCGGGAACTCGGTTGATGGTTGCTCACGCCGTGCCGCCCGTTTTTGTTATTTCCGATTTAAAACCATCGGTTCGCATTAAAGCCTCTCGGGCGGGCGTTCAATTGTGGGCACAGGTGGTGCTGCCTCACGTTCAATCTCCAGACGGAACCGGTCCCCTGAAGACATTGCTGTTGGGGCCAGCTTACAGCCAAACCGCAAAGTGGCAGACCCTTCAGTTTGATGGCGAAACCAACGATCTTCAAACTCAGCTGAAGGAACAGCTCTGGTTACTTCGTCGCAAGCTCGGACCACACGTTTCAGCGCGAGATGCCTACGTCGACCAGATCGTTCTAAATCTCCATTGCGGTGCGGGCAAAACAATCGTCCAGATCGATGACTTGAAAATTGACGGAACCGTGGACGCCAGGAAAATCGCGGACAAGGTTCGCATCCACGGAGCGCTGGACGTCGTGGTGCCTGGTTCGTCCGCAGTCGAACTGGCCAGCTTGAATCGAGCCATTGAAAAGCGACCTTCGCAAGTGGTTCGCGACGGCACGGTGTTACTGGTAAAGAAGAAGCCGTTTTTCCCTCGGATTATCCAGCACCATGGCGAACCCTTCGATTTTCTCAGTGCTCACGGTTTCAACACGATCGAACTTCGTCAAACGGCCACCGAAGATCAACTGGAGGAAGCAAGGCGGTTGGGCATGTGGATCGTTTGTCCGCCTCCCACTTCGATTGGGCTCACATCAATCTCATTCAAATACGACCGAGTGCTCGCGTGGTCGCTGGGTCGAAACCTGACTGGCCGAAACCTCGAAACCATTCAGCAGAAAGTTCGCGAGATTCGACAGTCCGATCAACGCGAGGGGCGACCCGTCGTTGCCAACGCCAGTTCACACTGGAAAGCGATCTCTCAGGTGGCAGATATTCTGTCCGTTGGAATCGAGCCGCTGGGCACCAGTTTCATCGCCAGTCGATACAGTGATTGGATCATTGAGCGGAGCCAATCTATCGCCAACAGCAAACCCGTCTGGGTCGACGTCCAAACCCAGCTGACGCAGACGCAAGTCGACCAAGTTGCCGCGATCTCCAGCCAGGTACCGCCCACACCGATCGAGCCGCAGCAGCTGAAGTTTTTGACTTTCGAGGCGATCGCCGGTGGAGCCCGTGGCTTGCGATTCAAATCACGGTCTCGACTGGACGCGCCCGATCCGGCGACTCAATTGCGGGCGACGACGCTGGAGTGGTTGAATGGACACGTGGATGTTATCGAGCCCTGGGCTGTTGGGGGAGCGGTGCTTGGTGAGTTACCGCTGAGTGATGACAAGCTGGAAGTAACGGCACTTCAAACCAACCGATCACGCTTGCTGCTGGTTCAACGCCCGACCCATCACGAACAATTCTGGGCGGGAGACGTTCGACCTGCTCCGGTTTCATTCGAAGATTCTTCCACCACCTTCACTGATCGAGCGTGGCAGGTGACCGAAACCGGTTTGCAACCCTTGTCCCATCAACGAAACCCGGCCGGGAATCGGATCCGAATCGAATCGTGTCCGTACGCAACGGCGATTGTGTTGACTCAGGATCCGCTGGTCGTGAATCAGGTTTCTCAATCGTTTCAGCGGCCCGCCCAACAAAGCTTGTTCGACCTGCACGTGGATATCTCCCGCCAATGGCTGGCAATCATGCAGCTGATTGATCGGCAGATGACGCTGATGGGACGCAGCTTGCCCGAGGCCAGTAGTTCGTTGAACGAGACAATCAATTCGTTTCGAACCGTCGACTCATTGGTTGCAAAGAACAGTCAGCAAGCCGCATTGGCATCTCTTCGGCTGGCCGATCAACACCTCGCATTCGCTCGAAGAGCGTTCATGGCGACGCCGCTCGGTTCATTCCAATCGAAAACGTCATCGCCGTTTGTTTCGCATTGCAGCTTGATCCCGTTGCATTGGGAACTTGCCATGCGTCTGGAAGAGTCACGCTGGAAACCGAACGGTCTGGCAGGTGGTGATTTCGAAAACCTTCAACACATGCTGGCCGCGGGCTGGGAGAACCATCGACTTGAAAACGATCAGTTTGCCACCAAGGTGGAACTCGCCGAGCGTGCGATGGTCGACGGAAGGTACGGTTGCCGGTTGGCCGTGGATCTGAAGCCGGGTGTCACACAGACCAACGGACCCATTGAGTCGCCGCCACTATGGATCGCAACGCCTCCGGTTTCTGTCAAAGGCGGGCAACTGGTCCGCATCCACGGCTGGGTCAACATTCCACAAACGATTGCCGCCAATCAGGACGGTTTGACGATCATGGATTCTATTGCGGGTGAAGAGCTGATGGAGCGAATCCCGGTAACCGATGGGTGGCAGGAGTTTACCTTGTATCGCTCAGTTGCCGCGGATGCCGACTTGAAAGTCACGTTTTCATTGACGGGACTCGGCGAAGCCATGCTGGATGAAGTCACCATCCGAGCCATCGACGTACCGGCCGTTCAGCGAGCATCACGTCAAGCGAGCAAACCGTAACACGAGAACAACAGGATCGCCTGCAAAAACGTGATTCTCTTCAACTGGTAGCTGGCGATGGTGATTCCTAAAGCTATTCTCCGCGTCTCACACTGCGAGCCTCACTCCAAACTGGCCTGAGGATCACGGGAAAACAGCGTCGCCTTTCACTCCGCGAAAGATCGCTTCTTTCGCGGAGCGAAAGGCGACAAAAACCGAACTTATTCTTCCCATGATCCTGACGCAGCTGAAAAAGTTTCTGGAAAACTGTTCGCCCCAGCAAGTTTGCGCTTTTGAGGTTGGCTCATTTGCTAATTTCTCGGGCAACAGTTAAAAGCCTTAAGCTTTTACAACCAGCCTGCGAACCAGATCTTTGGTTCTCTCTTCCTTCGGTAAACCTTTTCCCGCCGAGGCAACTCATGAAGAGCATCCGCCAGAAGATTGGCCAGAAAGCTCGTCGCCTGTCCAAATTCGACCCCCTCGCAGCTTAACAAGCAACGCTTCAAGCAAACGCTTTGCGTCAGTAGCAGGCTGTGCGCAGGTCTCCCTCGCGCTGTGCGTGGGTCTCCCGACCCCGCACCAG
>CAYXWX010000010.1:55670-71647 GCA_964468915.1 uncultured Pirellulaceae bacterium | reverse complement strand
TGGAAGAGGTGCTCAAGATTGCACGTGACTACTGTAATCTGCTGGCGAGTAATAATTAATTTCTCGTAGCTGTCAGAGTTTACTCCAATTCAATCGCCAGGCCGTCGTAGCCGACGTCAACTCCATCGGGCAGAGTTGGTTGCACGGTTTCGTAATTCAAACTGCACGCACAGTGGGTGAAGTAAGTTTGTTTGACCTCAAGCTTGCGTGAGATTTCGATCGCCTGGTCAATTGTCAAATGAGTCGGATGCGGTTGCGGTCGCAATGCGTCAAGAACCAGCGTGTCCAGACCCTCCAGCAGCGGCCAGCTTGACTCCGGGATCTCATTCACGTCCGTGCAGTAAGCAACGTTGCCGATGCGAAATCCAAGCACGTCAAATCGTGGCCCATGCTTTAGCGGAATCGGAGTCACCGTCGCTCCCAGAAGCTCGATGGGATCGTTGCTCAGGTGATGTAAGTCAACTGAGGGTGTGGCTCCTTTGTGAGTCGTAGGTCCGTCGTCGAATGCGTAATCGAACGCGGTGCGAAGTCTTTGCTCAACCTTTTCGTTGCAATAGACCGGGACGGCATGGCCCAGATAAAACTGAAACAATCGCAGATCGTCAAAGCCCATGATGTGATCCGAATGCTCATGAGTGTAAATCACTGCATGGGCGATCCCGATTCCCTCACGGATCAGTTGAGCTCGTAGATCGGGCGATGTGTCGATCAGCAGATTGCCCTCGGGCAGGCCCAGAATGGCACTGGCTCGACTGCGTTGGTTGCGAGGGTGATCGCTGATACACGTGTCGCAGCGACAGCCGATGGCGGGAACACCGACCGACGTGCCTGTCCCCAGCAGAATCATTTTACCGGTGATGTCAGTCGTGAGTGGTTGTTTTTTCAAGGGAGTGTCTAAAGCCGGTTGGGCGTGGGGAAAGGGTATACTGTTGCGAAAAGTTCCGTATTGAGCAATGATCCGCGCGGTTTTCGAATTGTCGTTGCTCGTCGTGTTCCAGCTCATCGCCTGCCCCGTCCTTACAACAAGCGAATGAAACCTTGCGTCGGTCTGGCTGGCCGGTGCGTGATTGGCCATGCAAGTTGATCCGGGGAACTGCTGAAGTCGTCAGGCGTGCACCTGCTGGGCTGGATTTGGCACGCCAGCTGCATCAAAAGGACTGCCCGCGAACCGAACCTGACGAAAAGGCGGTTGCGGCGGCAGTTCGCGACGCTTTATCGACAGCTGAAGGTAAGGATCGCCCCTTTGCGGGCGTTTCAATCTCCGTTGACCGGGTCAAAGAGCCGCTATAACCTTTAGGCTGACCAAAACACTCAAAGTAACACACGCGTTCGCTTCTGCTGGTCAGAAGCCGTGCGCACGGGAAATTTATGGATCTTCTGGAAAGAGCCTGGGAAGTGACCTCCGATTTTTGCGGAGGTTTGATGCGTGGATTCGAGCGAACCATCACTGGTTTGTTCGGCTCCTCTAACGCGCGGTACATCAAAAGGCTGCAGGGCCGAGTTGACGCAATCAATGCGCTCGAGCCGACGTATGAGGCGATGACGGATGAGCAGCTGCGCGAACAGACAAAGAGCTTTCAGCAGCGACTGTTAGATGGTGAAACGACTGACGACATTCTGACCGAAGCATTTGCTGTTTGTCGTGAGGGCGGTAAACGCTTTCTGCAAATGAGGCACTATGACGTGCAGTTGGTTGGTGGCATGGTGTTGCATAGCGGCGCTGTTGCTGAAATGGTCACCGGTGAAGGTAAGACGCTGGTTGCGACATTGCCGACCTATCTGAATGCGTTGGTCGGAAAGGGCGTGCACGTCATCACGGTTAACGATTACCTGGCCCGCCGCGACATGGAGTGGATGGCTCCGTTGTACATGGGGCTGGGGCTGACGGTTGGTGCGATTCAAGGCAACATGCCGGTCAAGCAGCGTCAGGAAGCGTACGCCTGCGATATCACCTACGGAACCAACAACGAATTCGGCTTCGACTACCTGCGCGACAACATGCGCCCTGCAGCGCGCGGTGACGATCGCTTTGGCAAGCAATATCAGCAGTCGCAAGGTCCATTGGCGTTCGCCATCATCGACGAAGTCGACAACATCCTGATTGACGAAGCTCGAACGCCACTGATTATTTCGGGGCCCGCGCACCAGAATCCGGCTCGTTATGTCGAAGCCAACAAGATTGCGACTCAGTTGAAGCGAGACGTCGACTACACCGTCAACGAGAAAGATCATACCGCAACGTTAACTGACGAAGGTGTTCGCACGGCGGAGAAACTGGCGGGCGTCGAAAGTTTCTACACGGCCGGCAACATGGACTGGCCTCACATGATCGACAACGCGCTCAAGGCGCATGGTCTGTACAAGAAAGATGTGAACTACGTCGTCAAAGAAGGCGCGATTGTGATCGTGGACGAGTTCACCGGTCGCTTGATGGAAGGACGTCAGTGGAGCGACGGTTTGCACCAGGCCGTTGAGGCCAAAGAAGGCGTGAAGATCAAAGAGGAAACTCAGACGCTGGCCACCATCACGCTGCAGAACTACTTCAAACTGTATGACAAAATCTGCGGAATGACTGGTACGGCGATGACCGAGGCCGAAGAGTTCCGAAAGATTTACGATCTGGAAGTCGTTGCGATTCCGACCAACCGCACGATGCAGCGAATTGCTCATCCGGACATCATTTACAGTAGCGAAAAGTACAAATGGGAAGCGATCGCGGATGAGATCGAGGCTTACCACAAGCACGACATTGTCTTTGTCTCGAATGAAGAATTTTATCCTGGCAAGTTTGTCCAGAACGATGAAAATGCGGTGGTTATCGATGGAGTCGACGGACAGCAACACACGTTCAAGCCGGAAAAGGTTCGCACTCAGGTGGCAGGTCGTCCGATTCTGGTCGGCACGGTTTCTATCGAGAAAAGTGAAATCCTCTCGAATCTGCTTGACCGTCGCGGCATCAAGCATGAAGTGCTCAACGCGAAAAATCACAAACGTGAGGCCGACATCGTTTCGCAAGCGGGCCGTTTTGGTGCGGTAACGATTGCGACCAACATGGCCGGTCGTGGTACCGACATCATCATGGGTGGCAACCCGGAGACCATGGCGTGGGCTCGTTTGCAGGACAAGTATCCGACGCGTCTGGATGTTCCGCAGGACGAATGGGACGCGTTGGTGGAGGAGATCGACAACGAATACAAAATGTCCGAGATGGGCAAAGAGGTCAAAGCGATCGGCGGACTTCACGTGATCGGTAGTGAGCGCCATGACGCTCGGCGGATCGATCTTCAGCTACGTGGTCGTTGTGGTCGTCAGGGCGATCCGGGAAGTAGCCGCTTCTTCCTGTCGCTTGATGATGACTTGATGCGGATCTTTGCCGGCCCAGCTGTGAAGCGAATCCTGGAAATGGGTGGCTTCAAAGATGACGTGCCGATCGAGAGCCCGATGGTTTCTCGCCGGATCGATGGAGCTCAGAAAAAACGCGAAGAGTTCAACTTCGAGATCCGCAAGAGCTTGCTGGAATATGACGAAGTGATGGACGAGCAGCGGAAGCGAGTTTACAGCTTCCGTCAGCAGATTCTCGACGGTGTCAGTGGTCGTGACTTGATTCAGGACATGATTGGCGAGCAGGTCGATTCCAACTTGAGTACGTGTCTGGCTGCTGATTTTGGTGCTGAGTCGTTCTCTCGGTATGCGGGTCAGCAGCTGACGATCAGTCTTGAACCACGAATGTTCCGTAACACGGACGCAGACGAAGCCGTCAAGATTTGTATCGATGAAGCAGAGCGTCAGGCGGAAACGGATATCCTCGGCCAGATCGAAGAGAATTTATCTTTGGCGGAAGAGGAAGCTGACTGGAATTGGAATGCGTTGGCTTATTTTGTGAATACCCGTTGGGGCCTGAGCGTTCGTGATCGTGACTTGAAGTCGGTTGGAAGAGACCGAGTTGATGAATTCCTGATTGACAAAGCTCGGGCTGCCATTCGCAAAGCCGAGATTCAGGGCGCGGAGCAGATGCTCGATGCCGAATACGGCTTGAAAACGGCCGTCGCGTGGGTCAAGGCAAAGTTCGGCATCGAAGTCGAGATTGACGAGGTCCGTGATCTCGACAACGACGCCGTGATTGATCTGGTGACTCAGCGAGCGATCGAAAAATATGGGGAAAAAGAAGTCGCTTATCCCGTCATGGCGGGGATGTACCAGTTTGTGGCTGCTGCGTCAGGTGGAGCAACGGGGCGGATGGATCGCGAGGGTCTGGTCGAATGGGCCAGTCGTCGCTTCAACACGGATTTGACCGTGGACGATCTCCGTAACAAACAACGCGATGAAGTTCACGAACTGCTGGTCGACAAAAGCCGCGAATCTTGCAAAGAAGCTGTCGCGACGATCGAAAAATTGCAGCAGACTCTTAAGAAAGTTTCTGACGATGGTGGCGTGCCATTGATCCACGGAAACGGTGCGGCCAAAAACCTGAGTGATTGGTTTAAAGAGGAATTGGACTACGAACTGCCGTTGGATCGTTATGAGCGATTGGATCAGGAAGAGCTGGAGCAGAAACTCGAAGCGATTGTCGAGGATCACTATCACCCTGAGTTCCGCCGCATGGAGCGAATGGTTTTGCTGGAGATCGTTGACTCGGCATGGAAAGATCACTTGCTGGCGATGGACTATCTTCGCAGCGCGGTCAGTCAACGAGGAATCGCTCAGTTGGATCCCAAGGTTGAATACAAGCGCGAAGGCATGCGGATGTTCGAGGGCCTGTGGGGTTCGATCGGCGAGCGTGTCACAGATCTTGTGTTCCGTATGGAGCAGATGAACGAAGCTTTTGTCAGCAACACGCTGGTGGAAACAAGTGCTCGCAAGGATGAAGCTCCACAGCAGCAGGCACCTCAGCAATCGGATATGGGTCGTGAGCAAACGGAGGCGATCGATCGATCGAATGGCGGGAACCGAGCGGTTGAGCCGATCAGAAACCAGGGTGGTAAGATCGGTCGGAACGATCCATGCCCTTGCGGCAGCGGTAAAAAGTACAAAGCCTGCTGCTTGAGAAAACCGGTGTAGCTTCCGTGTCGGCTTTCGCTCGGCGAAAGCACGCTGTAGCCCATAAACTTTCGCGGAGCGAAGGTCGACATATTGAAAGGATTCGCGTTGAGTCGGGTTTGCGACATCTTGTATGCGTGTGTTTTGTTGCTCACATCGCCATGGTTGTTGTGGCGAGCGTTATTTCGCAAACGCAACCGTCGCGGCTGGGGACAAAAGATGTTCGGCCTGGTTCCGCATCGAAAATCGAACGGAACCTGCGTGTGGTTGCACGCGGTCAGTGTCGGGGAAGTCAATCTGCTGCAGCCGGTTATGGACCGCTTGCAGCGACAAAGACCGGATGTTGAGTTTGTGATCTCGACATCAACGGAAACCGGGTTCGATCTGGCTTCGGAAAAGTACCAACCGCATTGCGTTTTCTTCTACCCGTTTGATTTTTCGTGGGCGATCAAGCGTGCGATCAATCGCCTGAAGCCTGATTTGATCGTGCTGGCCGAGCTGGAAGTTTGGCCAAACCTGGTTTCGATCGCCGACGAGAACGAGATCCCAGTCGCGGTGATCAACGGCCGCCTCAGCGAGTCCAGCTTTCACGGCTATCGGAAAATTCAACGGTTGTTAACACCTGCCTTCGAAAGATTGACTCACGTTTCCGCGTCCACTCAGCAGTATGCCGATCGTTTTCGAGCGATGGGCACGCGGGCTGAGCGAATTCTTGTCTCAGGAAGTATGAAGTTTGATGGAGTAACGATGGATCGCAAAAATGGAAAGACGATGGAGCTGGCTCGGGCAGCCGGACTCAAGCCCGACGATTTTGTGATTGTCGCCGGAAGCACTCAGCAGGGAGAAAACCTGATGATTGCGAAAATCTATCAGGAACTCCTCGCGGAGCACTCAAATCTGAAACTGATTCTTGTGCCGCGTCATCCTGAAACCTGTCCTTCTGTTTATGGCATGATGCAGCGGTCCGGCTTGAGCGTGACGCTGCGTTCTGAGGCGGGCGACGGTACCAGCAAGGCGGCTGATGTAATGCTGGTTGACGTCATTGGCGAGCTGTCTGCGTGGTGGGGCTGTGCCAATGCCGCTTTTGTCGGTGGCAGTATGGGAGGGGCAATCGGAGCAAATCGTGGCGGGCAGAATATGATCGAGCCGGCGGCATACGGGGTTCCGGTTTCCTTCGGACCGGATACTCGAAACTTTCGAGAGATTGTTTCTGAACTGCTGCAAGCGGAGGCAGCGTGTGTTGTCCAGGACGAGGACGCGATGAAGGAGTTTTTCAGCAAAGTGATTGCGGAGCCCATGTGGGCGTTGAAAATGGGAAAGCGGTCGCGCGATCTGGTGGCTTCGCACGCCGGTGCTTCGGATCGAACCGTCGAAAATCTGGTTCAGCTGCTTCCTCGCGAAAATTCGCACCAATCGCGGGTTGCTTGAACAGCTTAAGGCAATCGTTTGGCGGTGGGCAGCACCAAATTTTGTTAGCAGCATCAACTTCTCTTATTCAATCAGTCGGGATTGACCTCAAAAGACACCGTTCAGGTGTTTTTAGTTTCGATTGAGATGTGATTTTGCACGTTGATCGTGGGGGCAACCGAGATGATCGTGTCAGGGATTGGAAATCGTCCGCAAATCAGCCTTAGTGTCCGATAATTTGTCGTAAAATGGCAACATTTTGATAATTCAGGCTTGACGGGTTGCCGTGGTTGAAATGTAATCGTGGTCGGAAATGCAAACGATTTCACGGAGGGAGTGGGGCAGAGGTGGTTTAAAATTCGCCGCAAACGGTTTAAACGGCTTTCTGAAATGTAAACGTTTTCAGAGCTGCAATCATCATTTTAGTGCTGTGTTTCCAGAGTTGTAATTCTTGACCCTTTCAACAAACGAGAGAGACTACTATGACAATGATTCGTTCAACATTCCTTGCCGTCGCTTTTGTTGCGGCATGCACTCTTGGCCAAGCGTCTGGAGATGTGGTTCTGTATGACGGGCCAGGAGGCGACAGTTTCTTTGGCTCGGCTCCAGCCGGATTCAATTACGAAGATATTACAGTTGCCGACACGGGCAGCTCATTGATCGTTGACGCACCCACTGATAACAACGGTATGGCCGGTTTGTTCGGAGGGTTGGGTCGCGATGTAGATCCCGTGGCGGACTTCGATACCGCCAATTCGTTTTTCCGAATCGTCTATCGCCCTTTGGCGGACAACACTGCAACTAACTTCAATGTCGTTTTGAGCGATCAGGATTCTCCAAGCACCGCCCAAGATTACCAGTACGTTCTTACAACTTCGGCTGGAACTCCTGTTGGTGGTGGTTTCGTTGAGCAGATCATCTCCACCCAACCGGATCCTTCTGCGTTCAATCAAGCATCTTTCGGTTTTGGTGCTGGCGATGCGACCCCAGACTTCGGTTTGCGTCAGTGGCAAATCCAAAGTGGTTTTGGATCTCCAGATCGGTTGAACATTGAAATTCAGTCAGTTTCGATCGTCCTCCCGACGGAGGCTATTCCAGAGCCCGGAAGTATCGCTTTGCTCGGCCTTGGTGCACTTGGCATGGTGACACGTCGCCGACGATAGGCTGATCTTTTCCAAGCTTGAAATTACCTGAAAGCCTCGTGATTTTCACGGGGCTTTTTGTGTTTGCCCAGCGAAGCCGGCAGGCCATCCGGTGCTTGCCATCTGCCAGCCCCCCCCACGTTCACGGGGAGCTTCCGATCGTGGGAACACGCTCCCCCAAACCTGTTGGTGTGAGAACGACTCAAACTGGTCAATTCAGCTTAGCCCGGATATTTCATCTGGGACGTAGGCCGCAACACCCAAACCATTGCCATGCCGGAAATTTGGCCTCGGATTTGTTGCCTTCGAAAGCGACAGACTGCTTTTGACAACGCAAAGTTGCGGCAGTATTTTCGAGACCTTGTAGCCGGCCTACGAAATATCCGGGTTAGTCAACGTTTTCCCACGTACACCTCGGCCCGCTTTGTTGGGCTTAACGCTTCAGGAAAAGTGTTTAAGCTCTTGCATCCACTTTTCGTCTCCCAAGCGTCGAATTCTGACTTTTACCGACCCGGCTTTAGAGTTTCGAAGGTAAGTCCGAAAACAATCAAAAGCTTACCCCACCCAATGCCCAACCAGCCAACTCCCTGACGCTGTCAAGATTCGGGGAAAGCCTTTCCCCTGCAACGTTTCGGTTTGAAGAAGTTGTTCCTGCCACAAGCCTGAGTGTTATTGGGCTCTCGAGTCTGCCCTTTCCTTACCATTCCTCCAAACCGATTCAGACAGTTGCCTGTTATTGATCTGCTTACTTACACGCACCAACATGAAAGATCCAATGATTAAGAAATTCACGCTGAGTTTTGCACTATTTTCAGCTTTCTCGCTCATGACAGTCGGACTTGCGTCTGCTCAGATTGTTCTCTTCGACGGGAGCATTCCAAACGGCGACCAAGGCTTTTTCTCCTTCGGTGACTTCGTTGTTACCGATACGGCTGACGGAGTCATCATCGATAATTCGGCCGGTGACACCAGCGACGGCCAGGGCCTTTTTGGCGGGTTCGGCAACAACAGTTTCGACCCAATCGATTTCGACCCATCCCTGTCTGACTTAACCATCGAGTTCCGCTTTCTGGAAGGTGATGCGACGGGCTTCTTTAACGTAGTGCTTTCCGATATCGACGACGCCGACTCGGCGCAAGACAACCAGTTTACTTTTGATTTTGGCAGTGCTGCTCCAGTCGGTGACGGCTCCGGCTTTCTTACTCAGTCGATTGACCTGTCCGTCCCCGCGAGCTTCAGGCCAACTTCGTTCGGCTTCAGCGACACTGGCGACGATATCTTCAACCCCGGGCTTCGTGAAGTACAGATTCAAAGTGCATTCGGTTCGAGCGATCCGATGGTTCTCGAGGTTCGCAGCATTGTGATTACGTCAGTCCCAGAACCTGGAAGTGCTGCGTTGATTTCACTGGCGATCCCGGCCCTCGCGCTACGTCGTCGTCGCTAGAGCAGATATCTTCGTAGGGCGGCAACAGATCCGAGGCCGAAGTTTCGGCAGATCTGGGTTGACCGATCGTGAAAGTGCTTTCCGCCAGGCCTTTTCGGTTTGAAAGCACAGCTCAAACGGGTCCCTTCAGCTTAGACGGGCGACGATTGGCAACACGATACAACTGGAGTGTGAAGCAAACTCAGACTCAACCGAAGGGCCGGGCTTATGCTTGGCCTTTTGTGCTTTGCCCGGCGCGGTTGGTGAACCCCATCGATGCGTGTCAGCGACTTCGTTGGCTTATGAAGCCAACCCGCGTTTCAGCAACAAATCAGACATCTCCGTTCGCGCGGCATGACCAGCAGCAAGTGGTGTCGAGGAACTTTAGGGCTTGCAGAACCATTGATTTTGGCTCGGTTCGGTTGTTGCCGCGCAAATCCCGTTAAAAATGGCTTGGAATGGCAGCTCGATCCTTGAGTAAACAATCGTTCCGTGGGTAGAATCCGGGATTCCCATGCAGTATGCGTGCGAGCATTTTCGTCTCGTTTCCGCGCATGAAACCCGTTTGAGTCGAGGAGATCGTAGTGGCATCCGGCAAGTATCTTTTTACCAGTGAATCCGTCAGCATGGGCCATCCGGACAAGTTGGCCGACCAGATTTCTGACAGCATCCTCGACGCGATGCTGGCTCAGGATCCTGACAGCCGCGTTGCGTGTGAGACGATGGTCAGTACAGAGATGGCGGTCATCGCGGGTGAGATTACCTCCAAAGCCGACGTGAACGTTGAAGAGGTTGTTCGCAACGTCATGCGAGAGGTCGGCTACACTGACGCCGCAACGGGAATCGGGGCCGATAGCTGCGACGTGGTTGTGAAGCTGGACCAGCAAAGTCCGGATATCGCGATGGGTGTCGATCGCGACGGAGCCGGTGACCAGGGCTTGATGTTTGGCTTCGCCTGCGACGATACCGAAGAGCTGATGCCGCTTCCAATCGCACTGTCTCATAAGATTCTGGCTCGATTGAATAAAGCTCGTTTCGAAAAGGAAGTCGACTGGCTTCGTCCCGACAGTAAAAGTCAGGTCACAGTCGAGTACGATGGGTTTACTCCGGTCCGTATCGACACGGTGGTCGTTTCGACTCAGCATGGGCCCAATGTCGACAACGAAACGATTCATAGCTTCATCAAAAATGAGATTGTCGATCCCTGTCTTCCTGCTGAATTGAACAAAGGCGATATCAAGTATCACATCAATCCCACCGGTAAGTTCGAAATCGGCGGACCTCATGGTGATTGCGGCTTGACCGGTCGAAAGATCATCGTTGACACTTACGGCGGTTGGGGCCGTCACGGTGGTGGAGCTTTCAGTGGCAAGGACAGCACCAAAGTTGATCGTAGTGCAGCGTACATGGCTCGCCACGTTGCCAAGAATATTGTGGCAGCCGGCCTGGCCAAACGTTGTGAGGTTCAACTGGCCTACGCGATTGGCGTTGCCGATCCGGTCAGCGTTCATGTCGACACTCAAGGCACCGGCACCGTCGACGACGCTTTGATTTGCAAGATCGTCAGTGAGCACTACCCGCTTTCAACGCAGGGAATCATCGACTACCTGAAACTCAAGCGTCCGATCTTCCGCAAGACCGCAGAAGGTGGTCACTTCGGTCGCGATGATGCCGATTTCACGTGGGAAAACACAGACTCCGCCGCTCAATTGGCCGAGAAAGCCGCCGCAGGAGTCGGTGCTGCCTCTTGATCGCCGTTTCCGGTTGGGGCAGTTGCCATACCCGGCTGAAAGTTGGATCATAGCGAGCCGTGACAGTTTTGTTGCGGCTCCTTTTTGTCGGCGCTGAAATCTTTGGCTTAGTCTGCCTGTATGTCCAACCTGCCAGCCAAATCAGATTCCGAATCGAATGAACACTTGCTTGTGCATTCGTTGGGAGTAGTGGGTAGCGACGTTGATGACGCAGCGGCGTTGGAGATCGTCGACGCGGAACGGATTGTCCTTCAGTTGCTTGCAGATCCTGATGTGACTCAACAGGTCACCCGTCGACATTGCGACGGAGTGGATTCGATCGCCGGCTACTTTCGCTGTCGGTTTGAGCCAAGTCAGGAAAGAGCCGTTTTGCACGTTCCCATCCATCCGCCGATGACAGAGGTCCCTGCGGTGGATGCGTGTCTGGTCGAAGATAGGGAAGGTGTCCGAATTCGCATTACCGATCGGCAGAAGTTCGGTGCTCGGCTGGAAGTGATCCGTTCAGGTGGCCATGATCAACCAGCCAGCGTCATGGTTGAAGTTACCTTGACCGCCTCACTGCAAGGTACAGATCAACGCGACGCTTCGGAATCACATTGAAACCGAAAACGTAATTGCTGCACGTTGTCATCAAAGGAGGCGTCTGCGGCGTTGGAAAAGCCGACTTGAAAGATGATAGAACAAAGCTACAGATTTCAACGAAACACGTTTTAGAGAACGACAGGGAAAATGTCAAAAACCGAACTTGAAGCTCTGTTGCAGCCGTATGGACAGACCCACGTTTTGCAATTCTGGGATGAGCTTGAGGCGAAGGATCAGCAGAAACTGGCTGACCAGATTCGCGGCATCGATTTTGAGCAGCTGAGTTCGCTGTCGCAGGCGACGGCCGCATCTGCGAAATGGGACGAGCTTGCCTCCAAAGCTGAGGTTCCTCCGGCGATTACGGCAGACGACTTTGCGAATCCCGAATCCTATCAAGCAGCTTATGAGCAGGGACGATCTGCGTTGTCTGACGGTAAGGTCGCGATGGTGCTTGTCGCGGGAGGGCAGGGCAGCCGGCTGGGATTTGAGCATCCCAAGGGTATGTTTCCCATCGGGCCGATCAGCGATCGAACGCTATACCAGATGCTGATTGATCAGTTGCTGGCTCGTGGGAAGGAAGCCGGTAAACCGATCCCGTTTTACATCATGACCAGTCCCCCGACTCACCAGGAAACGTCTGAGTTTCTCGCGGACAATAACTACTTTGGCATGAATCCGGATGACGTGACGATTTTCTGTCAGGGGACCATGCCCGCGGTGGACTCGGATGGAAAGTTGTTGCTGGCTGACCCAGGCACCATCTTTGCCAGCCCCGACGGACACGGCGGAACGTTGGGGGCACTCAAGCGAGACGGCTGTCTGGAGGACATGAAGCAACGTGGAATCGAACATGTGTTTTATGGGCAAGTCGATAATCCGCTGATTCAGGCCTGCGATCCGGCGTTGCTCGGTTACCATATAAAAAGCGGCAGCGAAATGACATCGCAGGTCGTTCGCAAGCATGATCCGATGTTGAAAGTCGGGAACGTGGTCGTTGTGGATGGAGCGACGCAGATTATCGAGTACAGCGATTTGCCCGAAGAGTACGCTCGACAGACGTTGCCCGATGGTTCGCTGAAGTTGTGGGCTGGCAGTATCGCGGTTCACGTTTTCGAGCGATCTTTCCTTGAGCGAGCCAGCGACCGGGCAGACGCGTTACCGTTTCATCACGCTCACAAAAAAGTTGCGTTTGTCGACTCGGACGGAGATCTGATCAAACCGACTGAGAACAACGCGACGAAGTTCGAACGTTTTATTTTTGATCTGCTACCATCGGCCCAAAATGCGATCGTGTGCGAGGTCGATCCTGCCGATGGATTCTGTGCAGTCAAGAACGCACCGCCGGCGCCATCGGAAACACCACAACATGTGAAGGATGCGATTGTGGCGTTGCATACGCGCTGGCTGCAGGAAGCTGGTTTGACCGTGGCCGAGGGAGTCAGAGTTGAAATCAATCCGATGTTCGCATTGGACATTGATCAACTGAAGGATAAGCTTCCAGCTGAAACGGCGGTCACCGAAGATCGTTACTTTGTCTGAGTCGCTTGATTTTGATTAAGGATATTCATGCTTTACGCAACCATCATGGCGGGCGGTGCGGGGACTCGGTTCTGGCCCGAAAGTCGCAAGCTGACTCCCAAGCAGTTGCTCAATCTGGCGGGTGACCGATCGATGATTCAATCGACGGTTGATCGATTGAGTGGACTATGCGATTCGAAAAGTGTTTTGATTGTGACGAACAAGGTGCTGGTCGATGCAATTGCGGAACAGCTCCCCAGTGTGCCTCGTGAATCAATCATTGGTGAACCAGCCAAACGAGACACCGCGCCGTGTGTCGGACTGGCGGCAGCGTGGGTGGCCGCGCAGGATCCGGATGCGACGATGGTGGTGATGCCGGCGGATCACGTGATTGGGCCTGACGATGTTTTCCAGGCAGCGATCCAGCAAGCGGCAGATCTTGTGGAACAGGATCCGACTCGAATTGTGACATTCGGAATCAAGCCGACGTATCCGGCGGAAGTGTTTGGCTATATCGAAGCAGGGTCCGAAAACGTCACGGGGGTTCAGTTTTCGACCTTTCCCGTAAACAGATTCCGTGAGAAGCCGGACGCGAAAACCGCTCAGAAGTTCCTCGATGCGGGCACGTTCTACTGGAACTCGGGGATTTTTGTCTGGAAAGCAAAAACGATTCTCGAGGCGTTACGACAATTCGAGCCTGACATGGCGGCTCATGTCGACGCGATCGGAGCGGCGATCGGACAACCCGATTTCAGTGATGTTCTGGAATCTGAATTCTGTGCAATCAAAGGAACCTCGATCGACTATGCGGTGATGGAGCGATACGACAACGTGTTGGTCGTCGAAGCGCCTTACGAGTGGGACGATCTTGGCAACTGGACGGCGGTGCCGCGTCAGAAAGGTGTCGACGAAGACGGAAACACGCTTGAAGGCAAAAACATCGCGATCAAAACCCGGAACTCGATCGTTCGAGGAGATGGCGAACATCTTCTGGTGACCGTAGGGATGGAAGATGTGATCGTCATTCAGACACCCGATGCCACACTCGTCGCCAATCGCAATGATGAAGCCGCGATCAAGGAGGTCGTTGCAAAACTGGCCGACCTTGGTTGGGACGAATATTTATAGAACGAACCGATCAATTGGATCCCATCTCAGACAACTCGATCGATCAAACGCTACCGAAGAAAGGCCGCCTCGCAGGAATCGACTTTGGAACCGTGCGGATTGGAATTGCGATCACAGATCCAAGTCAGACGCTGGCCACGCCCATGGAGGTGTACCATCGCCGATCCCTCGGGCTTGATGAGCAGTATTTTGTGAGCCTTGCTCAGACCGAGCAACTGATTGGGTTTGTGGTTGGTTTGCCTGTTCACATGAGCGGCGACGCCAGTGCAAAGTCAGAACAGGCGGTCGAATTCGGGACTTGGCTATCCGAAGCAACATCGTTGCCTGTCGCCTATATCGATGAACGCTACACAACTGCGATGGCCCGAGATGTGCTCGGTCAAACGGGCCTGTCGGGAAAGAAACGAAAGGCAATGCTCGACAAGCTGGCCGCTCAAATCATTCTTTCCGCGTGGTTGGAAAAGCAGGAGTTCGATCGCGATTGAATCAACGTCGACCGGTGGAAAGCAATCTTCGATTCTCATTGAGTCGTCGTTTGGTCTGTTCGGTCCGCTTCAGGTCATCCTTGAGGCTCCTCAGTTCTTTTCGATGTTGGGCCAGCAGTTCTTCCTGTTGTTTCTGCCGTTGCTTGAGGTACTCGAGATTCTGATTAATTTCATCGCTTCGAATTTCGTCAGCATCGATTTTTCGCTCGATTTCGACGACCCGGTCCGGCAGGTTTCCCAGACGCTGGTTAATTTCGGCCAGTTCCAGGTCTGTCTTCTCGATTGCCTCCTTATTGACGATCTCGGGGGCCAGTTCGCCGGTTTTCAATTTTGCAACGATGGGTTCGATGGTTGCGACTGGAAGAGAATAGCTGGCCACGCGACCTGCCCGAGCGATATTGATACCGATGACTTGTCCTTCCAGATTAACAACCGGTCCACCGCAGTTTCTGGCCGTCAACATGCTGTCGTGCTGAAAGGCATTTGGGAAAGCCTTGCGACGGCGACTCAGGCGACTGCCCATGCTGTTCTGTTGGTTGCTGCGCCGATTGAGTGGACTGGCTTTGTCTTTTTCAGCAAGCGTCAGCTTGATCGTTTTTTTCGTTTCGCCACGCATAATGGTCAGCGTAATACGCTCGTTGGGATCGTACTGGCCAAGCACATCTTTCAGCGTTTGATAATCGGGAGTATCCAACGAGTCAATGCTTGTGATGACATCGTTTACCCACAACCCCGCTTCGTCCGCAGGTGATTTACTGACGATAAATCTGATTCGGACGCCGTCACGGTCCTCCACGTTATCCATCCGGATCCCAATGAACGGTGTCGAGGGAGGAATCTCTCGGGTGTTGACGCTCACGATTCCAACCAGCGGTTTCTGGTCAGGCAATGGCGACGCCACCCACTGGCCGATTTGTGGGTTCGAGTCAGATGCGAATTGAACTTCACTCAGGCTGGACGCACGGACTTGCAGCATGGCAAGGTCCGTTTCCGAGTGAATGCCGTAGACATCGGCGGGCAATAATTTCCCATTTGGCATTCGGCATTTCAGTTCGCCTTTCAGCTCGCTGGCTTTCGTCAGGATCAGCCCATCTGAGTCAACGATTAATCCAAGAGCCAGTTGGCGGCCACCTGAATAAACCTGAACCATCGACTGGCCCGCGGATTCGACCACTGGCTTGAAAAGGCTGACAAAGCTGTCCGCTCGTTTCGAATATCGTTCGACACTGCGAATGCCACTCGATCTGCGACGATTGGGGCTCAAGCGGTAGGGTTCGGTTTCGTCCTCGTCGTATTCCGGAGCCTCTGAATCGAGATTCTCAGGATCCTCCTGCGCGATGCAGGAGTGATTCGAAATCGGGGTGAAAACAGGTGCAGCAACAAACAGAGCCAGAAACCACAGGCTGGTTGATCGAGATTTGGAGCGAAAAAGGTGTAACGTCATGGTGTTGTGCTACGAACGATTCAAATTCTGTTTTCTGGAAAGATTTCAGTGACCAACGGG
>CAYXWX010000010.1:20557-55570 GCA_964468915.1 uncultured Pirellulaceae bacterium | reverse complement strand
GGAAACTGCTGTGGTGCGTGAGCACCGATGGGTTGGCGGCACTGCCGCACTGTGCTACGAACGATTCAAATTCTGTTTTCTGGAAAGATTTCAGTGACCAACGGGAACGGGAAACTGCTGTGGTGCGTGAGCACCGATGGGTTGGCGGCACTGCCGCACTGTGCGAATCAATTATTCTCGCTGACGATTACTTCAAGGGTCAGCGTTTTGCTGCGTCGCTTGATTTTCAGCTTGATTTTTTGGTAGGGAAGAAGTCGAGCGATGGCGACTTCCAGTTGTTTGTAAGTTTTGATTGGATTTCCGTCGATTGCCACGATGCGATCTTGCGGTTTGATTCCTGCTTTGTCGGCGGGGCCTTTTTCAGTTACGGCAGAGACACGATTCGAATTTGGCTTGACGGTGAAGCCCAGGTAAGGTGCCCCGTCGAGGACCAATCCTCGGTCCATTCGATCCCAGTTTTGCGAATAGATGTCAATCGGCGCGTGAAGATTGTCCCATAGTCGCGAACCAATCCGACTGTGGATGCCGATGACCTCGCCGTTCATGTCGACCAATGGTCCACCCGAGTCACCTCCGACCAGCGTGCAGTCGGTTTGAAGCCTGTCAGATTGATTGCTGATGATACGACCTGCACGAAAGACAAGTCCTCGTTTCTCGTCGATGCCACCTGGGTGCCCCACAGCCATTACCCATTGCCCCGGTTGCAATTCAGCGGACAGGCCAACGTCCAGGTGAGGAAAATCGTTTCCTTCTTCTTCGAGAATTTTCAGCATCCCGAAATCCAGTTTTCGTGCCAGGCCCAACGTGTTCGCTTTGACTTTGCTCCCATCGGGAAATGTGACACTGGCAATATTACCGGGTCGGCCAATCACATGAGCCGCCGTCAGGATGTAACCATCTTCCGAGACCACGACACCAGACCCCTGAGCCATTCCAATTTGAATGTTCACGGTTGCTGGTGAAACCTGATCAGCAAGAGAAGCAAAATGCATCTCCATCGCTTTGAGTTGATCAATCGAGGTGGGCGATTCACCATCAAACAGAAAATCGATCGATACCTCAGATTCGCTTTCAAGATCTACCTCGTCAGCATCCAGTTCGGTATCCGGTGTAATATCGGCATCCGGGTCGGGTGTTGAAGTCGCGGCCGAATCAGAATCATCCGGCGATTCGAGTGGCGCTGATTCCGGATTGCTGTTTCCGTTTTCAGATGGATTTGCACGATCAAGTGGGATGTCCAACGGCAAATCGTCGTCGAGATCTTCTGAATCAAGAAGCTCATCGGATTCAATATCTTCTGCCGGAACTGCCTCCGTCTGGTCACCGGCGACTTGCGCACGAGCCATCGCGGCAAACACGGATCGGTCTGGCGCAGCGATGCCGGTGCAGATCAACAAGATCAGCAGCAGTGAGGCAAGCGAAGGACGAAAATTCAAAGCCATGCGGGCGGTTTCCGATTATGGTACGAGCTGTGATGAGTTTGCCGGTCGCACGGATTGACCGGTTCACCTACCGTGTTCACCGAACAACTGTAGGTTAAAGTTAACGTGTGAGAGTGCGAAAAACATGGCAAAACCAAGCTGCATCGGTCGAATCAAGGCAGGTAAAGCCTGACGATTACGAAGAGTCAGTATTTTAACAATGGTTCACGGCAATGGGAAACGCTCGGCGCGAGAATCATACGGCTGATTGCCAGCACGGGGGCACTAGTCGTGACAATTGAAGGGTGATGATGAAGCGAAGATTGGTTTTTGGCTGCGGCTATTTGGGTAAACGGGTTGCGAAACGATGGAGCCAGCTCGGAGACAACGTTTACGCGGTTACTCGGTCTCCTCAACGCCAGAAAACGCTTCTGACGGACGGGTTGCTGCCATTGGTGGCTGATGTGACTCAACCGGAGACGCTGGTCGATCTGCCCTCGGTGGACACGGTACTGATTGCCGTTGGCATGGACCGATCGACTTATTCCGATATACGTCAAGTCTATGTTCAGGGTTTGAAGAATGTGCTGGACGCTCTGGCGGACTCAGTCCAGCATGTAATCTATGTCAGCTCGACCGGAGTTTACGGGGATTTTGGTGGAGAGTGGGTGGACGAGCAGTCGCCGACGGATCCTCAGCGCGAAGGTGGCAAGGCATGTCTTGAGGCAGAGCGTTTGCTTCAGCAAAGCCGCTGGGGATCACGGTCGACGATTCTTCGATTTGCAGGAATTTACGGTCCCGGCCGAGTGCCGACTCGGCAGCAGATCATCGATAAACAATGGGACCGACTGTCGCCCGGTGGCTACCTGAACCTGATTCAGGTGGACGATGGCGCGGCGATTGTGCAACGGATCGCCCACAGCGTCGATGTTGACCCGGACAACACCGACACGCTGGCTCAGACGTTTCTGGTTTCCGATGGCAGGCCGCCGTTGCGTCAGGTTTACTACGATTGGATCGCGGAACGGTTTGGCGTGGGGCCAATTCCCTGGGATCCTGACGCCGTCGCTCCGCAACAGTCTCGTGCCTCAAGCAGCAAGCGAATCAGCAACAAGAAACTGCACCAGCATTTTTCGATTGATTTTCACTATCCCGATTTTCGCGCCGGGCTGGCTCACGCGTTAAGCGAGGATTAATGGATCGTGCCATCATTCTCTGTTTTCGTGCTCGTGAACTTTCCGTCGCACGGGTGAGCCCGTCGGTTGATGATAATCAAGGTCGCTTTTAAACTTTGTTTCTCAGCCAGCCAGCCTCTCTTCGTCGCCAGCCAGCCAGGAATCAGACAGCATGTTAGAACGCAAGCCAATCTTCCCAAACATAATCGAGGTCAACCACCAGGTTGGTCAGGTGCTCGGGTGCAATGTGTACTTGATCTATGACGGCGACCAATGGGTGATGATCGATATTGGGTACGAGGATGTGGTCGACGATGTTGTGAAGATGATCCGTGAGATCGGCATGCCATTTTCCGGTTGCCAGGGGCTGATCGCCACGCACGCTGATGTGGACCACATTCAAGGGTTGGCGAAAACGAAACAGATTTTACGTTGTCCTGTGATGGCTCATCCGTTGGCAGCCGAGTCATTGAAAACGGGTGATCGGATCAAGACGTTCGCTCTGATCGAGGCTCAGGGAATCGACATGGCGATGCCGCCAGTCGAGATCGAACGATTGATTGACGATGGCGACACGATTGAGGTGGGTGGCTTGGAACTGGAAGTCTGGCTGACGCCAGGTCACACTGACAGCCAGTTGTCATTTCGCATGGGCAAGTACTTGTTCAGTGGCGACAACATTTATCGTGACGGAGGCATCGGCGCGATTGATGCTCATCACGGCAGCGATCTTGAGTCATTCATCAAGTCGTTGAAACGGATTCGCGATAGTGATGTCGAGTGGCTGCTGCCAAGCCATGGGCCGATTTTTCGGAAAGACAACGCTTTGATTGACGCGGCGATTTCCCGGGTTGAAGGTTACTTGCACTTGTCCGACTTTGGTACCTGTGCGATCGACTGGCCGATGATGGACCAGTTCGAGGAAGACATTGCGGCGGGCAAAATGCCGGAATAAAGAGCGGGGCAAGCGAGTTGCTTCCTGTTCGAAGGAAATGTTGATTGAATCGCAACCCGCTGCGTGACAGCGTGTTGGTTTAATCACAACCCGCTGCGTCAGCGAGGGATCCCTCGTCCCTCACTCACGTTTCGGGTGTCGAGTTCTGCATCAATATGATGCTCGCTACGACATCAACATGCCGCGACGGTAAGTGTTTCTGGAATTTCAGCTGCCGCTGAACTGCAGCTTGGAGCTGTCAAAGTTTTCGGGTTACTCCTGAAAATCGCTTAATTCCGGCAATAACGGTTGCCGATGAATGATCTGTCCCGGAAACATACCCTGGTCGGTCGCTGACGGTTCGTCGCGATGACCGTACTCGGAGGAAAACTCCATGATTCGTCGTTTTGCTATCACCGCCGTCTTTGCTGTGGCTGCCATTCTTATGGCTCAATCCGCAGAAGCTCAGACTCACGCCTATGGAGCCACTTGGGGAGGCAACAACACGTCTGGGAATATGGAACGATTTTACCATTACCCCTACGTCACGTATCCGCACAACTACTACGGCAACAATTACATGCGAAGCTCAGACAGCATGTACTATCGCTATCCAAAAGAGATGCGCATTCCGGTCTACAACAAGGCTTGGCACAATTACTACCCAAGCAGCCGCCGATATCACTGGGGTCATCAGTTTGTGACCGACATATTTTAGTGCATGTTGCACTTAACGGTAGCGTCTGCGGCGTTGAAAAACCGAGCGAAAAGTACCGAAAAGCCGCTAGACTTAAACGAAGCGCGGTCTAGTTGGTCATTCCAACAAACAAGTCAACACAGACGCAAGCGGGCAAGTGTTCGTTTGCGTTTGCCGTGCGCCAGAAGCAGCGTTTGGATGAACTTGAAAAATCAGGCTGCGGCATTGCAAAACATCCCTCGACCGCAGGAAAACGATCCTCTGCTGACGCGAGCCTTACTCTTTCGCGAAAAGGAAGGCGTTCGATTTTCGTCGTACGACGAAAGGAAAGCCAAGTGCTTCGGTCGATCGTTGCAGCAAGCTCTCGTGCTCACGCGCTGGCGGAAATACTGTCAACCGTCGCCAGTATTTGGTCGAGGCGAAACGGCTTTAGAAGAGTCGCATTCGGCTTATGCGGAAGTTGATTCGCCTTGTTAATCTCCAGTGGATAACCACTGCACAAGATAACGGGAATGTCGCGCTTCATCGCCCTGATTTGTTGAAGCGTCTCAAGTCCGTCAAGTCCGGGCATTGAATAATCGAGCAGGATGCAATCGAAATCGTCTCGATCACCCTCAATGATTTGGATCGCTTGTTCTCCTGACGTTGCCTCGAGAACTTCAGCACCGGTTGTTCGCAGCATCATTGCCGTTGCCGCCAAAACCGTGTCGTTGTCGTCCACAAGCAGAAATCGCTTTTTATCCTGGTCAAAATACGACGCATCCACTTCAGCCGCTGGCGGATCATCGGGGCTTTCGACGGCAGGAAGGATCAGCCGCACGACTGTTCCAGCATCGACTTCGCTTGAAATGACGATGGCACCGTCAAGCTTGTCCATGATCGTTGCCGTCACCGCCAGCCCAATGCCACTGCCAGTGGACTTGGTTGTGTAATACAGATCCAGAACGAGGTTCAGTTGCTCAGGCGAAATCCCACAACCGTTGTCTTGACACACGATCTGCCAATAAGTGATCCCGGGTTTGATTTCTCCAAAAACTCTTCCTTCGACTGAACAATTCGAATCGAATGGCTCGATGCTGATGTCGATGCGGCCGCCTTTCTTGGGCAAGGCATCGATGGAATTTTTGACCACATTCAAAATAACTTGGTCCAGCAGTACAGAATTGGCAGCAACCGGGTACGTTTTACCCGGCTCAAAATGAAATCTCATTTCGGCCCGGCCTGAGGTCATCGTTCGAAGTAGCGTTTTCGAATCATTCAGAATCGTGGACAGGTCAAGCGTCTGGGGTGGAGAATCTTCGGTTGGATCGGTGCCTCCGTAAATCAGCATCTGTTTGCTTAACCCTGCTGCCTTGAGTGCGGTTGACCTGATCAGAGTTACGGTTTCCTTGTCACTTTCGTCAACAAATACCGGCTTGCGAAGCAGGAACTCGCAACAACCGATTATGGAAGTCAGATAGTTATTGAAATCGTGAGCGACGCCACCCGCCAAGGTTGCCAGGCTTTGCTCTTTCTGTGAATGCAGCAAATCACGCTCGTCTTGTTTTTCGCGTTCTGCCAGATGAACTTGTTCGGTCACTTCGATTCCCACACCAATAACCGCTTCAGGAACGTCAGAAGAATCACCTGTGGGTCGATAGCGGATTTCGTAATGAGAATCACCGAAGCGGACATGAGCACGTGCACTCACACCATTCAACGCGCTTTCAATCGCTGCCGCGATACCGGGGTGATTCGTGAATACATCCCGAAAATGACGACCGATGACTTCGTCTGGCTTTAGCTCAAGTGCGGAGAGACCACTACCACGAGATTTTAAATATTTTCCTTCGGCGTCAATCACGCAAAGAATCAAAGGTGCCTGCTTGAGGACGGTGGTGAGCTTTAGTTGCTCGCTGGAAAACCGGGCGTTGGCCGAATCTCTTTCGATTTTCTCTTGAAACACGGCATCGAAGCTCGATGCAACCGCGTACCTCAACAGAACAGTGACAGCCGGTATTAAAATCCACAGGAATAAAGACTGGTGTGCCGTCAGTGGTATCTGAAGAGCGAATGTGGTGGCAATGTAGCAACCGTAAGTAAAAATGAACCAACCCGCGAATGCCCGACGGTCGCCGATGATAATCGCAGCAACGACCATGTTCATCAAAACCGATTCAGTGTCGGCTCCCGTTTCAGGTGCGAACCGCAGCGAGATAATGGTCATGATCCACCATGGCGTCAGGGCGGCCATGGCAAGCAAATCAAGCTGCCGGAGTGTTTTCACTTTCGGGAGAGCCAAAAAGCGAAGCATCCCGTCAAAAATGGCAACAAATACAATTCCGGCAAGTGCCAACGGTTTATGTTCCGGGGAAAAAGCAAGCAACACCCACGCTGCAGCTGGAATACAGCAGATCCAGGCGACATCGAGTAAAGTGCGGACAAACTGAAACTGCAAGCTTGCCTGCGGCAAGTTCCCGTCAGTCGTCCCGGTCAATTTTTCTGGATCCGTCGAGGTCATGGTCTGATAAAAAACAGAATGAGTGGTCCGGTCCGATCGCGAAGGTGAGGCTCGGACCGACAACGCTTAAAAGATCGACGCAGCAAAAACCAATCAGCTTACACGGTTGATCGCTTGAATTCGTAATTTTCGTGTGGTGGAAGGCCCAGTTTGAATTATACGACAATTCAGCAGGACAAAATCGATTTTTTCGTTTGCCGACATCAATTGCCGCGAGATCTCAATACGAATCGAAGTTCCCATCGCAACGATGTCGGCAATTCGAAAACGTTTGTGCCAAAGATTTTAATTCCGGCTCTTGATTAGATTGGGTGGCATCGTGTGTTCCAAATGGGCGTTGTATCGCCACTCAATCGAGGTTGCGTTTTTTTAGAATCACGGTTCGTGGTAAAGCCTTGAGGCTTTTGAGTTTATTACAATCGAGTGCGTAAAGTCGATGCCCAGAACGTGCAAATAATCACAGTTCCATACGGGGCGGCTTCAACTGAGATGCCTGCGTCAGCCCCATTGAGGGGGCTTTAAGATGCGGCGGCCTGTTGGCGGTGGCTTTCCATTCGCCCCTCACGAAACCATTGTCGTTCGTCAAAGGAACGCCCGGTTCGGCAATCTGATCGACTGGCGTTTTATATCGCGTTTGAGACGTTCAAGTTGAATCGCGTCAATCTTGATTGTTCTGGTCGTAAACGGCTTGCAGCAGGGTTTCGACGTCTTTGAATTTTTTCTTGCTGGCCAGCGGGACATCCAGGAGTTTTCTCGCTTCGGATTCACTGTGTCCCAGCGAAAGCAACACCTGGAAGGTTTCGTCAGCCACATTACTTGGGACAGAACCTCCGCCCTGCGTTTGCGTCTCTGAAGCCACAAGCAGGGCAAATCGCGCCATCTTGCGGCGGAGTTTGGCGACGATTCGTTCGGCGGTGGCGGCTCCAATTCCCGGCAGAGTGGTCAGGATTTTGACGTCCTGTTGTTCGATGGCCGAAGCGATGTCGGGAACGGGACGAACCATCGCTCGCAGTGCTTTTTTGACCCCGACGCCATCTACGCTGCAGAACAGCTCAAAAAACTGGCGCTCGATTTCTCCGTTGAAACCAATCAACCGAGGCGTCATGCGACCGCCTTTTTGCACGTTGCCGTCGATGTATTGAATGGTGAACAGGCTGACGGTTTCCTGTAGCTTCATTTGGAGGTGACGCCGAGTGAAATCGGGGACCAGCACTTCGTATTCGAATGGATCGATGGCAATCGTTGCGGCATCGTCGTTCAGTTCGACCAGTTGTCCGGTGATTTTGGTAATCAAGTCAGGCTCGAAGGTTTTAGTGACAGGTAATAATGACAGATCGCGATCGCCAGGGCATCGGCCACATCGGGTGGTTCGGGAACGGACTCCAGCGCGAGGTGACGGGTTACGGCCAGTTGCACCTGGTTCTTTGGGGCCCGCCCATTTCCAGTCAGCACTTTTTTCACCTGAGTTGCCGCGTAGGAAACCAACGGCAAATCGCGCTGACCGGCTGCCAGGCAGATCACTCCACGAGCGTGACCCATGATGATGGCTGTTTGAGGACGTTGGTAGTGACTGTAAAGTTCTTCCAAGCCTATGCAATCGGGCTTGAGCGAATCAATTACCTCCAGCAAGCCATCATGGATCGACTTCAGTCGCAAAGCCAGATCCTGCGAGCGAACGCTGCGAATGACGCCTGCTTCGACAAGCTCAAGGTGGTTGCCTTGAACGCTCAGTACGCCGTAACCGGTGATATTCAGGCCGGGATCAATGCCGAGGATTCGAATTGGAGAATCAGTGTTCAGGGTTTCTGGTTCCTCTATGTCTTTTGCAGCAAAGCCACACACTGAGCCTGCATGATCTGGCCTTCACCGACTGGGCCAACTCCTTCGCCTGTTTTGGCTTTGACGCCAATTTGATCCGGGGAAATCATCAACACTTGAGCCATACGGATCGCCATCGGTCTTTTGTAAATCGAAAGCTTGGGTGCCTGGGCGAACACAATGCAGTCCAGGTTCAGGATTTCGAATCCGGCTTCCTTGGTCTGACCGGCAGCGATACTGAGCATTTCAGCAGAATTTCGGTTTTTGTTTGCCGGGTCGGTGTTGGGAAACAACTCTCCGATGTCTCCCAGTGCGGCGGCGCCCAGTAAAGCATCGGTGACCGCGTGCAGCAAAACGTCGGCATCACTGTGCCCATCCAGCGACTGATCGTGATCAATTTCGACGCCCCCAAGCCACAGCGGCCCACCCGGTTTCAAGCGGTGGGTGTCGTGGCCGATGCCGATGCGCAGACTTGAGTTTGGTATGTTAAGGTCCATGATGGAATCATACCGGGAATCGGGCGATTTGCAGAGATCATTCGATTGCTACCCACCGCCTGTCGATTACCTGGAGCCGTCTCTATACTGGATCCATGCCCGCGATCGAAATCAGAAATCTGTGCAAGTCCTATCGTGTTTATCAAAAACAGGAAGGCATTCTCGCGTCCGTACGTGGGTTGTTTCATCGCGAGTACCGTGAAGTGCACGCGGTCCGGGACATTGACCTGGCGGTCGAACAGGGAGAGTTCGTTGCGTTCCTCGGTCCCAACGGAGCCGGTAAGACGACCACATTGAAGTTGCTATCGGGTGTCATCAATCCCGATTCAGGAACCTGCCACGTGCTGGGCCACGTTCCATGGCAACGAGAGAACGAATATCGCCGAAAATTTGCATTGGTGATGGGGCAGAAGAATCAACTCTGGTGGGACTTGCCCGCAGCAGAATCGTTTCGGCTGAATCAACACATTTACGGTGTGCCTCGTGAGCAGTTCGATCGAACAAAAGATGAACTGACCGATATGCTCGATGTGACTCGACTGCTGGGGCAGCCCGTCAGAGAGTTATCTCTGGGCGAGCGAATGAAGATGGAACTGATTGCCGCATTGCTGCACAAACCGGATGTTCTGTTTCTGGACGAGCCCACAATCGGTCTGGACGTGGTGGCGCAGCACAAGATCCAGCAGTTTCTGAAAGCGTATCAAGAGGAACGCGGCACGACGATTCTTTTGACCAGTCACTACATGAAAGATATTCAGGCGTTATGCAAACGAGTCGTCATTATTGCCAATGGAGCGATCTATCATGATGGATCATTGGACGACATCGTCGACCGGTTTAGTGGTGAAAAGATTGTTACCTTGCAGATGACACATGACCAATCGATTGACGCGTTGAAGAATCTGCCGGGCTTGATTGAGATCGAAGCACCGAAAATCAAATTTCGTGTCAACCGAGACGACGTAGGTCGAACGCTCAGTGATATCCTTTCCAGTCACAGCGTGGACGACATCGTTGTGGAAGAACCACCTCTGGAAGAAGTGATCTCCAGGGTTTTCTCGGAAGCAGAGCGAGACCAAACAGCCTCAAGCGAATCAATCGCAGCTGGGGTAAGCTGATGGCCGCGCGAGCAATGACCTGGTGGACGTTCTTTCAGATTTCCATCAATGAGCGTCTGGTTTACCGCGGCGACTTCATGCTCGGCACGTTGATGCGGTTTCTGCCAACGCTAACCCAGATCTTTCTCTGGTGGGCGATCTACGATGTGATCTCCAGCAACGCCCAGCAAGGCAGTGACAATCCGGACGGGCAGATTGCCGGCTACCGATACGGCGACATGGTGGCCTACTATCTGTTGGTGATCATCAGCAGAGCATTTTCCAGCATGCCAGGGCTGACTCGTGGCATCGCGGATCAGATTCGCAGTGGCGAGGTCAAGAAGTTCCTGATCCAGCCCGTCGACATGTTGGGCTGCCTGTTAACCCAGCGCGTCGCCCATAAACTGGTTTATTACCTGATCGCCACACTACCTTTTGCGTTCGTTTTCTGGGTCTGTCGCAGTTTTTTTGTTGACGGTTGGCCACCTGTTGATGTGATGGTGGTGTTTGTCTTGTCATTGTTGATTTCGTTTCTGCTGGGCTTTTTTCTTGAAGCATGTATCGGATTGGTAGGATTCTGGTTTCTGGAGGTCACGTCGCTGGGTTTCATCTACATGCTGCTGAATTTTCTTCTGTCCGGGCACATGTTTCCTCTGGAGTTGTTGCCGGGTTCCATTGGCGCGTTCGTTAACTTTCTTCCGTTCAAATATCTGGCTTATTTCCCGGCTGCCGTTTTCCTTGGTAAAATCCGAGGAACGGAAATGTACATTGGCCTTGCCGTTGAGATTGCCTGGGTACTGTTCTTCATTCTGCTGGCCAGGATTCTCTGGCACCGGGGAGTCAAACGTTACAGCGGGTTCGGAGGGTAAGTTTTGCGCCGTTCGTGTTTCAACACTCAATTGAAAAGTCTTCCGATGAATCGGTATCAAATCATTGTTGTTTTCGCCATTTTGTCGGTGGTGCCGATGGACGCTTCGTTCGGCCAGGAAAACTGGCCTCAGTGGCGTGGCCCGACGGGTACAGGAGTAGCCAACGGAGGAAAGTACCCTGTCACTTTCTCAAATTCGAAGAATGTAAAGTGGAAAGTGGAATTGCCCGGCAAGGGTAGTTCGACTCCAGCGGTTTGGGGCGAATCGATTTTCGTCACGTGCTCGATCGATGGCGAAGACGGCGTCATTTGTCTTGGGTTTGACGGCGCGGAAAAATGGCGGCAGAAACTTGGTAAGGAAGAACCCGGCAGGCACCGCAATGGCAGTGGAAGCAACGCCTCGCCGGTGGTGACGGATCGATATGTCATCGTCTACTACAAAAGTGCCACGGTGGCTTGTTTGACGCATTCAGGTAACGTCGTTTGGAAGAAGAACCTTGTTGACGACTACGGTCAGGATACGCTTTGGTGGGACCGAGCGACTTCTCCCGTGTTGGCCGCAGGCAAGGCAGTCATCGCCGTCATGCAGGAAGGCGGTTCCTATGTCGCTGCGTTTGATCTTGTTTCGGGAGAAGTTGCCTGGAAACAATCACGCGATTATGAAGCGAATGCGGAATCCAATCACGCGTACACGACGCCTGCGGTGATCGATTTGGACGGAAAAGAAACGATCGTCGTCTGGGGGGCGGATCATCTGGACGCGTGGGATGCCCAAACTGGAGAAAAACTCTGGCAGGCAGGCGATTTCAATCCGAGGAACAAACAGAATTGGAGAGCGATCGCTTCGGCTGCCGTTGATTCAGATGTCGCCATTGTCCCTTATGGGCGAGGCAATTTTTTACGAGCAATGAAGCTGTCCGGCGCGAGGGGCGACATTACAGCGTCTCACCTGCTTTGGGAGAAGTCCGAACTTGGCGCTGACGTGCCGACTCCGACCCTGCATGGCAATCTGGTGATTTTGCTGACCGATACAGGGAAGGTGTACTGCTTCGACAAGACAACAGGCGACGAAAAGTGGCAGGTGAAGTTACCCAAAGGACGTGGTAAGTATTTCGCTTCCCCCGTCGTGGCAGGCGATTCAATTTTCTTCACCCGCGAAGACGGTGTGATTATGGCTGCTCAGGCGTCGGACAGTGAACTGAAAATTTTTGCCGAGAATGAAATGGCTGAGGCAACCATTGCGACGCCTGTTCCGATTCGCAACCACCTTTTGGTTCGAGGTGAGAAGCACCTGTTCCTGATTGGTAGTTGAGGATGTGAAATGAGTATGCGAACAGTCTTCGGTCTTGGTGTTACGTCTTAAAAAATCTGAAAACTGAAGTTTCCCGTGCAGCCCTCCTACCTGAATGTTTTTCTGACGTTTGCTCGCAACTCACTGGTTCGCGACATGTCATTCCGGATGAACTTCATCCTGCAATGTGTGTCGTCAATCTCGTGGGCGGTGATGAACTTCGGTCTGTTCAAGATTATCTACCAACACACCACCTCGATTGGTCGCGGCTCAGGGTGGGAGGAAAACGAGTTTTTTATTTTCCTCGGAACGGTGTGGGTGATTAACAGTCTGGTGCAGACTTTTTTCATGGCCAATGCGGAGGAGTTCAGCGAGCTGATTCGAACTGGAAATCTCGACTTCGCATTGCTGAAGCCAATTGACACGCAGTTCCTGATTTCCTTTCCGCGAATCAATTGGGCACAGCTGCCCAATGGTGTGCTTGGAGCTGGCTTGATTTGCTACTCATTGATTCAGTTGGCGAATGATCCGAGCAAGAATCTTCAGTTGTCACTGGCATATCTTCCAGCGTTCGTTTTTTTTGTGGCCTGTGGCGCCGTGATTATGTACAGCGTCATGATCGTGCTTTCATCAACCAGTATTTGGTTAGGTCGAAACCAGAACCTGTACACATTCTGGTTTTACATCACCAACTTCTATCGCTACCCAATGGAAATTTACCAACGCAGCGGAATTGGTATGGCGCTGTGGGGAACGTTCACGTTTTTGATCCCAATTCTGGTGGTGTCCAATATCCCTGCACGAGTCCTTGCTCAGCCACTCGGGACACCATGGAGAACGTGGGAACTGATGCTGGCCGGATACACGGCTCTGGCGGCGGTATTGAGTTTGCTGGCAAGCCGTTGGGTCTTTAAACGTGCGTTGCTCAGCTATCGAAGCGCGAGCAGCTGACGCGGCTCGGTGGGAGACCGTTGCAGGTTCCCGCAAGCACAATGCGTGAACTTTTGCCGGCTCGAAGGGCGGCGCGGCGAACAGTGAGGCGGCCAGTTGGTCGGCTTGGGATTGCGATCCGTGTTAAGAAGTTCTCATTATCCGGATTATGTCGAAGGTCGCTGGTAGGCTGTGCGAGCTAAGCTTCAAAGGCCAATGAATCTCGGGCGAAAACGCCGAACCTTCTGATTACAACGGCTGCCGACTTGATTCGGGAAACCGGCCTTTTACACTTACGTCAGAGGCTGAGATCGCGACAGAATTTCTCGGTTTTTCCCGACCAGGCCGATCAAGGCCGACAGGCTGTGGATTGGGCAAGTTATACTGATTGCCTGAACTTTTGTCCGCACGCCAGCAACCTGATTTTCAACCATCCCGACCCGGATGACGGAGCGAATTGCAAGATGTCAAAACTTATCCCAATGGACGAAGCTGCCAGCATTCTTGGGATGACCGAGGACGAGGTTGCCGAGCTGCGATCGAACAATGAGATCTTCGGTTACCGTGATGGTGCGACGTGGAAGTTCAAGATGTCTGAGCTGGAACGCGTGGCAGACGAACGTGGCATCACACTGAGTGCGGGTGCTTCGGCGATCGATTCGGTCAAAGGCAAAATTGACGAAGCGGTCAGTGAATTGGGTCTCGCGCTGGAGGAGTCCGACGATAATCTGATGCTTCAGGAGCCGGATTCAGTTGAGTACATGGAAGATTCATCTGTGGAGCTGTTTTCCAGTCCGTTGGGAGAGTCAGCAAACGATGCCGCATCCGATTCAGACAGTTCGCTGAAAATTGACGATCTGAAATTGTTGGACGAAGACGACGATGACTCACTCAAGCTTGGTTCGAGCAGCGCGATTTTAAAAGATGATTCCGATCAATTATCGGCTTCGGTTCCAGGTGGCAAGCCCAATGACAGTATCGATCTTTCCAGTTCAAGCATCTTCGATGACGACGAAGCGCTCAGTTTCGGTAGCAGCAGTTTGAAGCTGGCCGGTGACGCTGAGAAAGGATCCGATGCCAGTGACCTTCTGGATGATGAACCCGTCGGTGGCGGTAGCGGGTCAGGGACGGGCAAGGACTTGGGTGCGGCTGGAGGCGATGACCTGCTGCTGATGGATGACGATGATGACCTTTCCCTGGAAGACAGCGTTTCATTTGAAGACAGCGCAGATTTGAGCAGCGACTTCGTGGCCAGCAGTGGCGACGTTGCCCTTGATGACAGTGACTCGAATGTGGAACTGAAACTGGAATCGAACGAAAGCAGCATCAACCTTGCGATCAGTGAAAGCGGGATCTCGCTTTCGTCTGATGAACCGCTTGAGCTGGGTGGATCGGACATCGACGCGCTTCAGCTGGACGACGATGATGATGATGTGATCATGGTCGAGGAAATGTCCAGCCCTGATGATCCAACGGTGATGCAGGAGGATGATTTCAATCTGACACCTTTGGAAGAGTCCGCAGCTGCCGCCGACAGTACCTCGCAGGTCATTGCGATGGAGGACTCAGGAGTCTTCGCCGACGAAGGCGCCGCGACGATTCTGGGAAGCGGCGAACTTGATGCCGATGTCGTCGACGATGCGGGCTTCGGTGACGGTTTCGGCGACGATAGTCTGGGCTCCGAAGATGGGTTGTATGAGGATGCGGCGTTGGCGGGGGCTGGAGTTGCGGCCGCGGCACCTGACATAACTTACTCAAAATGGCAACTTGCGAGTCTCGGCCTGGTGGCAACGATGTTGTTGGCCGGAAGCCTTGTCGCCTACGATCTGGCTCGCAATATGTGGATGCCGGAAAATCAGACCGTTGGCCGAGGTGTGCTGAAGTTTTTCCTTGGCCTGGTCAACATGGACTGACAGACAGCCTCGTCAACCCGGAAAAGTATTCAAAGTCGTGTCCAATTGATGCGGCTTTTTTGCTGCGCTGTCAGTGCGGCCCCATTGAATGGCTGATGCGACAATTTGGCTGTCCTTCGTCAGATCTTCGTGCGCCGTTGGAGTGACGCGCGTTGAGATTTATACTATGAGCTCAGACGCTTTCAGTGCGGTCCCGGAAACCATTGCATCGACCGAAACATGGATCACGGTCTGAGCGTTTCATACGCAAGTCGTTTCGCGCATTTCATCTGTGGGTAAGTTCAGTTGATTCATTCGATTTTGTTTCGAATCCGATTGTTTTCGGTCGCTTTCGTATTGATGGGGATCGTGTTGACTGGATGTCGCACCGAAGACCCGATCGTGCGACACGAGATTCCCAAGGATCGAAGTGGGTTGGACCATCTTCGTCAGTCAGCCAGTCAGGCTGATCAAGGGTCCTTAGTGGTATCAACGGTTGCCAGTGATTCGACCGAGCAGGATCGGATGGTCGTCGCACTTGCGATGCGAGACGATGCGACATGGTTTTTCAAAATTAACGGCCCGGTCAGTCGTATTAATGAAACAGAAGATCAATGGCTTTCGTTTTTGAAGCGTGTTTCCTTTGACGACGATGGCAAACCGATTTGGAAATTGCCCGAGGGTTGGAAAGTGGGTAATCAGAAGCCGATGCGATTCGCCACGTTGATCATCGACTCGGGCAAGCCGCAAGTTGAGTTGGCGATTTCCAGTTTGAGTGCCGGTCAGGACTTGCTGCTGAACGTGAATCGTTGGCGTGGGCAGCTTGGATTGGATTCAACGGACGAAAAGGCCCTGAAGAACTCACTCTCGTTCGTCCAGGCAGATGGCCAGAAGCTGACGTTGTTTGACGAAACGGGAAAAATGTCGGGCAGCATGATGCCTCCGTTCGCAAGAGCCGGCGGCACGAGTCAAACAGCATCGGATTCTGCTGGCGGTAAAGTCCGTTATGTCGTTCCCGAAGGCTGGCAGGCCGGGCGTCCTTCGCCGTTTTTGAAAGCTCGCTTCAGCCGAACCGAAGGAGAGCAGTCAGCACAGATTTCGGTATCTTCGCTGCCTGCCGCGGCCAATAAATGGTTGCCTAACGCGAAGCGATGGGCGGGGCAGGTCGGTATGAGTTCCCTGAGTGAATCGGAACTTGCGGAACTGACATCGGAGATCACCGTGGACGAACACGAGGGAAAGTTAATTCGCCTGGTCCCGGAAGAAGCGAAGCAAGAAAACGCAACGATTGCTGTGATGGTCAAGAAAGGCGCTAACGCATGGTTCTTCAAGCTTACGGGGGATCGAAAAATAGTCGACGCGAGCGACGAGGCGCTGATGGATTTCCTTGGCACGGTGAAGCTTCCCTGACTATGGCAACTGACAGGAGTTGCCGAGGCAACGGTGATTGTAACCGTTGCATGTCTGTCGAGGATGTCGGTAAGTTGAAAACGAGATCCTGTTGAACTTGAAAATGAGAAAAAATCATGGCCTCTGAATCAATTCCAGCACCGGGCAAGATCACCGCTGCGGCCAATCGAGAGCTTTCGTCGAGCTCCATCGGCCTGAAAGACATCGCGGTTGCGCTTTTGACCCCGCTTTCTTCATTGAAGCTGACGGTGTTTCTTTTGGTGGCGGCAACCGTGGTCACGTGGATTGCGACGCTCGATCAGACTCGGTTTGATATCTGGCAGGTCAAAAACAAACATTTCCAGAATGTTCTGGTTGAGGTTCCGTTTCAAACATTCTTCGTGCCCGGCTGGTTTCCCGATCTGCAAAACGTGAAGGGGAGCTTCTACATTCCCAGCGGAGTCACGATTCTCGTCGCGATGTTGATCAATCTTACTGCTGCGCACTTGCTGCGATTCAAGTTGCAAGCAAAAGGAGCGAAGCTGATTATCGGGATTGTTGCTGCGATCGGGGCCGCATTCATTACGTGGGCGATCATTTTTAACGGACAAAACCCGGACGGATTTCAAGCGGAACCTCCCATCAGTTGGCAGTTGATGTGGCGTCTGATTCAGGTTGGTGTGTTGGGGATTGGAATCGCGGGTGTCTACGGCGCGTTGACGATGGAGCCGGAACGCAAAACCGAGCGAGTTGTGCTTGGTGTCGGTGCGGCAATGGTTTTGCTGGCTTTGTGTGGTTCTTTCCTGCTGACAGCCGATTCGTTTATCGGCGATTCGGCGATGAGAATTCTGTGGCAGTTGATTCAGGCTTCCGTCGCAGGAACCGCAGCGCTGGCGGCTTGCATGTTGCTGTTCAAGCGGAAAGCAGGGATCGTCGTTGTCCATCTTGGTTTGGCTGGTTTGATGCTGAACGAGATTTACGTCACCGTAACCAACGACGAACAGCGAATGATGATCCGCGAAGGCCAGACAGTAAGCACCGCGATCGACATTCGAGAAATTGAGTTTGTCGCTATCAATCAGGAAGACGCGGAAGTTGATGAGATCATCGTCGTGCCGGGTGACAAGCTGCGCTCGGGAGAATGGATTGATCATCCAGATCTGCCTTTTCAGTTAAGATGCGAATCGTATCTTCGAAACGCAAGGTTGATCCGGAATAGCGGATCGACGAAAAATGATGCGACCATAGGTCTGGGAAAAGATTGGCTGGCAATGCCGGTTGATGCGGGAATCGGGACAGATGCAAAGCAGGTTGCCGACAGTGCGGCGGCTTATGTGTCATTGCGAAACGCCAAAGCTGAAGACTCAAAAGAACTGGGTACATACATGGTGGCGCAAGTTGCTTTTGACAGTGGCATGGTGGACACCGTTGAGATCGACGACGCCAGGTGGCAGATTGGCTTGCGATTCAAAACCGCCTACAAGCCTTATTCGATGACCTTGAACGACGTGCAGGCTGAGTACTATCTTTCAACTCAAATCCCACGTTGGTTTGCGTCTGAGGTTACGCTTAGTGACTCGCGAACAGGAACAAGTTCCGAACAACGAATCTGGATGAATAATCCATTGCGATATGCGGACGAGACCTTTTATCAATCCAACTACGAACGAGATAAATCAGGAACTGAGTTCACGGTGCTGCAGGTGGTTCGCAATCAGGGCTGGATGATTCCTTACGTGTGTTGCATGTTCACCGTGATCGGCCTGGTGGCTCAGTTTGGCAGCTCGCTGACTGCTCATCTGGAAAAACAACGGAAAAAAGCCAAGGCAAGTGAACCCGTGGTTGCTGAACTTGTTGAATCGGAGGAAGCTTCGGCGAAAACGGTCGGTCGTTCATGGCAGACAGCGTGGTTGGCAATTTCCTTGACCGTCATATTTGGGATTTACGTCGCCGGCGAGTTCGCGAAAGCAACGCGAGGTAAGCCGAATGCCGATGGTTTTCGGCTCGATCGGTTTGGCCAGATTCCTGTCTCGTTCAACGGTCGCGTCCAGCCGCTTGATTCGTTGGCTCGAAACACGGCTAGGCAGCTCGGGAATCGTGAGACGGTCGTGGACAAAGACGGAAAGAAGCAGCCGGCCATCGCGTGGCTTGCGGATACCGTTTTCCAGAAACCGGGATTCGATCAGTATCGAGTTCTTCGAATCGAAGACCCGACGGTCCGAAACGCACTTGATTTGAAAGAAGACCATGATCGGTTTTTATACTCGTTGAAAGAACTTGATGGAGCGCAGCAGAAAATTGCAGAACTGGTCAAGGAATCGTTGGACAGATGGCCCGACCTGAACAACGACATGGATAAATGGCCCATGTTTCACCAGCGGCTGTGGAAAATGAGTGGGATGTTGAACAAAATCGTTGGCATTCGTACGGCGTTCGGAGATCCTGCTCAACGCGTGGGCGAGGATGCATTGGGGCGGTTGAGTTTCGGGACTCGAATCATCGACGCCAAGGGGCTGCCATTGGCGATTCCAACGGGTGATGAGAAGCGAGCATGGATTTCATTTGCTGAGTCGATCAATCGGAAATGGGTGCGCGATCTGGCGCGTGAGCGTGGCGTGGACTCGCTGGAAGAATTGGCTGATGAAATCGCTCAAGACGATATTTTAACTCCGATGCGAGGAGACTTGATCCGCCAGCAGATGGTTTCGCGGATGATTTCGGACAAGGATGTTTTGACGATGCTTCAGGAATCGACCGGTGTCAAAGATCCGATTGAACTGAGCAAGCTCTTGCTGAAGAACTGGGACGCGTTTCCAAAAGAAACCTACGCATCAATGGAAAAGAGTGTCGCTCCATTGGTTGACTCAATGCTCGCGCCAAGAAAAGAGCGGATCGTTACGAACGTGCGAGGTCAACTGCAGCAGCTTGCCGGCTCCGAAGACGTAAGTGAAGACGCTCAGTCGGAGTATCCACCCATCGCGTCGAATTTGGAGTCGAATTATGTGGCGGGGAATGCGGAAGAGTTCAACGAAAACGTGGAAGCGTACCTGTCTGCAGTATCAACGACCACGCCAACGGGAATGAGACCAACCGGTATTCGATGGGAGTACGTTTACAACGCCGTTTCGCCGTTTTACCTGGCGATGGTGATCTACCTTGTGGCGTTCGTGGTGGCTGCGATTGGCTGGCTGGGTTTTATGGAGCGGTTTCAGCAGGCTTCGACCTGGCTTTTATTGCTTGGTCTGGCTCTGCATGTGACTGGCTTGGTGATGCGAGTCGTCATTTCTGGGCGTCCACCGGTGACCAACTTGTATTCGTCGGTTCTTTTCGTTTCTTCGGCCTACGTGCTATTGATGCTGATTGTCGAGCGGGTGACGAAAATCGGGATTGGAAACTCGATGGCTGGGCTGGGGGGCTGTATCGCGTTGTTGTGGGCGTGGTCGATGTCAATCGTCGACGGTGACACGTTTGCAGTTCTGGTTGCGGTTCTGGATACACAGTTCTGGTTATCGACTCACGTGATCATTATTTCATTGGGGTACTCGGCGACTCTTGCAGCTGGATTTCTTGGCCTCGCTTACGTGGTTGCCGCGTTGACAGTACCCGATTTTGATGCCGACACACGTCGAACATTTGGAAACTTGATCTACGGGATTGTTTGCTTTGGCCTGCTGGCCAGTTTTTTCGGGACCGTGCTGGGCGGTCTTTGGGGAGATGATTCCTGGGGACGTTTTTGGGGGTGGGATCCCAAGGAGAACGGAGCCTTGATGATCGTGCTTTGGAACGCCGTGCTGCTTCACGCTCGCTGGGGTGGCATGATCAAGACACGAGGTCTCGCTGCGTTGGCCATCATTGGAAACATCGTCACGCTGTGGTCGTGGAAAGGCGTCAACGCGATGGGAGTCGGGTTACACGCTTACGCCGCGACCGAAGATACGACGATGAAGTACATCCTGTTCGCAATCGCGATCCATCTGTTGGTTCTGCTGGTCGCCATGATTCCGACTCGATTCTGGTTTAGTTACTCGAACGAGACCACCTGATTTGAGGCCGAAAATCGGGTTCAGTTGTCGGATAGGTTGCTCTGCGGAGGATCGTGTGTTCGCTGGACTGTCGATATTTTTCCAGCGCCGCGTTGCGAATGCCTCCCACGAGGTCAAAACGTTCGTTGACCTCAAGAGTTTTCGGGATCCGAACTGGAGGTGAATCGGTTCCCGGGATCGATAGAAACGCAAGATGATCAACGTCTCCATTGAATGACTCAAAACGCTGGAGGTCGATCGTGCTCCAGCGAGCAGGCCGAACTTGCGTATCGGAACTTCCAAAAATTCGTTGGAGATCAACCCTGTCGAAGTGGCCCTTTGCGATCGCTTCGGGTCCACGAGAACCAGATCCCATTTTCAGCTCACCTGCAAACGTGACTTCGGTTCCCAGGTGGGCGGCGATTTCAGGCAGCCATTGATCAATCAGCCAGCAGGGTAGAGCGTCGTTTCCAGTGTTCAACGTTAACCACTGTTCAGGCAAACCGTTTCCAGGAACGGTCGGGATTCGCTGCCGTTCGACGAAGCAGCTGACGACGTTCGGTGTTCCTGCTGGCGTCGGTGCAGATTGCGCGACGAGTTGAAAATCTAACCTTGCCGCTGTTGCATCTGAGCCTGATTCCATATCAATCAGCAGGTGTTCCAGCCAAAGTTCACGAGGCGTATCTGAACCAAAATGGTCATCAAACACGGAGCTGGAAACCAGTTCGGCTCTACGAACTGAGATGATCCATCGAGGCTGCACGCTGTGCGATTGGATGACTCGTTGGTTGACCCGTTCCACGATATGCTGAAAGCCGTCGCTGTCGAGGCGAATAGGGTGATCAATCACTACCTGGTTGATCTCGCCAAACTGAATCCTCAATTCGGTGGCCGTCAGGATCGGTGTTCCTTCGGCATCGTCATCATAAAACTTCATCCCACGAAGAATCGTTTCGTACGGGCTCGGTGTCTCGATTGAATCAATGTCCGTTCGAACGCCCAATTGAGCTTGAATCTTTTGCTCCCACTGGTCGGCCGTTTGAGGGTGCAAAATCTTGTAGACCGTCACGGAGGTTGGCAGTGCGCATACGAGCAGGAAAGCCAGACGGCAGAGAATGCGTTTCTGATTATCGCTCCACATGCTGACTTCCTTGTCAGTGCCTGTGCTTCGGAGGGCATCGCCAGTTTTCAATTCTAGCGTTGATCGGGCGTCGGTTGAAATACAGTCTGGAGTGCTATCACCTGTCAGGAATGAAGCTGAACACACGGTTTTTTCGGGTTTCGTCGCCTTGTTCGGGCTTTGAGATCGCGTTATACAATGGATTCAAAGCACATCGATTTCCTCGATTCTGACGCTGGTGACGCCGGTGTACTCCATGACGATTTCTCGTTCACAAAAACTCGTTCGAGCTGTTCTCGACCGCTCGATCATTGCACCCCATGTCCGATGTGACGAGCCCATCAGTTGCGCTGATTTGTAGCCAACTTATTTTCTTTCACCACGCTGGTGACAGGCCGGATTCGGGTCATCCGATCAAGCCTTGGGTGGAAGGCGAGACAGAACTTACCCGAAGATCAACTGGAAACTCGAAGATTCACACCCATTGAACGGTAGATTCCATTTCGCCGCTCGCCTTACAACGCGTAGCCGAAAGGTACCAGGTGGCGCGATCGCAGGATCCGCTCGAGCGTTGGGCATGACCGACCGGGTCTCTTATTTCAGTCAAACAACGAACAAAAAAGTTACGAAGAAACGATGAAAGAACTGCTGGACGAAAAGCTGGAACGTTTCGAAGATCTTGAAAAACAGATGTCCGACCCGGAAGTGTTGGGTGATTCCAACAAAATGGCGGCCGTCGCCCGTGAGCATGGCTCGTTGGCAAAACTGGCGACCAAGTATCGCCGTTTCAAGGAATTGGTCGGCGAGATTGCCGAGGTTCGTGAAATGGCCGAAAACGGCGACCAGGACGAACGCGAAATGGCGGAAGAGGAGATCGAGAATCTCGTTCCTGAACGTGAGCAACTGTGGGACGAGCTGCTGGATATGACCATCGGCGGTGAAGACGCGAATCGTGCTCGGTGCGTGATGGAGATTCGAGCTGGGACGGGAGGCGATGAAGCTGCCTTGTTTGCTCGGAATCTGTACGAGATGTATCAGAAGCACTGCGAGACAAAAGGTTGGAAGTTCGGGGCGATGGACTCAAGCCCCACGGAGCTGGGCGGATTCAAGGACGTCACAATTTCGATCGAAGGCGAAGGTTGCTACCGCGAACTTCAATATGAAAGTGGTGGCCATCGAGTCCAGCGTGTTCCTGATACCGAAACCAAAGGTCGCATTCATACATCAGCGGCGACGGTCGCGGTTCTGCCGGAACCCGAAGAAGTCGAGATCGACCTGAAACCGGACGACTATTCGGTCGAACGCTACATTGCCGCCAGTGGGCCCGGTGGGCAGCACGTCAACAAGACGGCATCGGCGGTGCGAATCACTCATCACGAGACCGGTGTTGTCGTGAAGTGTTTTGAAGAACGATCGCAGCATAAGAACCTTGCCAAAGGAATGCGGATTCTCAAATCGAAGCTCTATGATCATTTTCGACAGCAGGAAGATCAGAGCCGTTCGGACCAACGGAAAAGCCTGATTGGCTCGGGTGATCGCAGCCAGCGGATTCGCACGTACAACTTTCCTGAAAACCGTGTTACCGATCATCGTGTCGGTCTGACGCTGTACAAGCTGGATCAGATCATTGCCGGTTCCTTGCAAATGGTGACCGATCACCTGATCGACCACGATCGACAGACTTTGCGAAGCGCGATGGGGTCTTTGGATTAACTTATGTCAACTCCCGAAGATCAGGCTTGGACGATCAAGCGGTTGCTGGAATGGACGACCGACTTTTTCGAAAAAGCCGAATCAGAATCGCCGCGGCTCGAGGCAGAAGTTCTACTCGCTGAAGCGTTAGGCTGTCAGCGGATTGAGTTGTACACTCAGTTTGATCTGGTGCCAGCTCCAGAACCCGTGACGAAATATCGAGACTGGGTCAAACGCCGAGCCGCCGGAGAGCCTGTCGCCTACATCGTTGGACATCGAGAATTCTACTCACTGCGATTTACGGTCAATCCAAGTGTGTTGATCCCGCGACCGGAAACCGAGCACGTGGTCGTTGCCGCGATTGAGGCCGCGAAGGAGATTGATAATCGACCGCTTCGAATTCTGGATATCGGAACAGGCAGCGGTTGCATTGCCGTCGCGCTGGCAAAGCACCTTGGCGAAGTCAAAATCGGTGCGATCGATCTTTCGCCCGATGCAATTGCGGTCGCTCAAGAGAATATCGATCAGCACGAAGTCGGCGACCGCGTCAAATGCTTCGCTGGCGATCTGTTTGGTGCGTTGCCCGCTGGAAGCCAACCCGTCCACCTGGTCGTCAGTAATCCACCCTACATTGGCACCCGGGAACAAGGAACGGTCGAAACAGGCGTGGACAAGTTCGAGCCAGCGATGGCTTTGTACGGAGGCGAAAGCGGGACCGAGGTAATTGAGCGTTTGATTGGCGAGTCCATCAGTTTTCTACTACCGGGCGGTTTCCTGATCTTCGAGACCAGTCCGATCATCATGGATGCCTGCGTGGCGTTGGTGAATCAAAACTCCCAGTTTGCGACGTGCGACGTCATCAAAGACTATTCCGGGCACCGTCGCGTGGTGGTTGCCCGAAAGATGTAACAACTGGCGCGGTTATTTCAGATTCGGTCAGGTTGACGGTGAGAAACATGTTCGGAGGTCGATAATCAGTTTGGTGCTGACTGAAATCTGTCCAACCTGATTCAAACCGATGCGAAAAACCAAGCTTGGATTGCGGAAATCGGGCGATTCGCCTGTGAAGGCACCCAGTGCAGGCGATCGCTGGGGAGAATCGTTTGTCGATTACCTTCGCAGTGAGTGTCAGCTTTCTGAAAATACGGTACTGGCTTACGGACGCGATATCCACCGTTTTTTCGGATGGACTGGCAAACGCGACGTGCCATCCTTGACGGTCCAGGAGCTGTCAGACTTCGTTGGATTTCTTGGCGATCTTGAGCTTGCACCGTCGTCGATTGCCAGGACGATTGTTGCGGTCAAGATGTTCTATCGATACCTGCAGTTGGAAGGAATCGTCGTCGACAATAAAGTCGAGCTGCTTGGTAGCCAGAAGTTGTGGCAACGCATTCCCGAGGTTTTATCCCCTTCGCAGATCGATCGTTTTCTGAACGCGCCGAAGAAGATCGAAATTTACCATTGGCGAGACCGAGCGTTACTGGAGATGCTGTACGCCACTGGCTGCCGCGCGTCTGAGTTATCGAATTTGAGACTTCGCGATTTGCATCTGGACGAACGTTACTGCAAGTGCCACGGCAAAGGGAATAAACAGCGGATGGCTCCGGTTGGTGAGGCGGCTGTTGAGGCCGTCACGTTTTATCTGCAGCGGCAACGTCCTCGCTTGGCCGCGCTGAATCCAACCGAGGTCGATTGGTTATTTCTTTCCAGAAGTGGACGACGCATGCGACGCGAGGCGATTTGGGAACTGGTCAAAAAGTACGCCATGATTGCGGGCATTCCAGCTTCCATCAGTCCACACACGATGCGTCACAGTTTTGCGACTCATTTGCTTGCTGGCGGGGCAGACCTTCGTCAGGTTCAGGAAATGTTGGGGCACGCGAGCATTGCAACGACTCAGATTTACACGCACGTGGATCAATCGCGACTGAAGAAGGTGCACGACCAGTTTCATCCACGGGCCTGATCACAGTTCAGGTCGGCTGCGTTCAGCTTTCCATCGATTCCCAGTGCTGGATCACGCTGGATCGATTCACCAGGTACGGAACAATGGGGTTCAGGATCTGGCCTTGCCTTGTGACGCCATCACAGACGGCAGCCGAGTCGATCCAGAAACAAGTGTCGTCGGCACGGAGCTGCTCGAGAACTTGCGATCGATAGACTTCCACATTGTAGAACGAGGCAGCAATGTGCGACGTTTCAGAGTGACCTGGTAGGCGATCGGTGAACTCGAGATTCATCTGCGCCATACTGGAAACCAGGAAATCTCTTTTCCGATCGAGATTCAATTCCCAACCGACCTCACGAGTCACCGTTTCCCGAAAAGTTTCTCTTTCCAGTCGGTTCCCGATGATCAGGCTTGGTTTTTCACCATTGGTTCCGTGCTTGACCAGCCAGCGAAGCGAGCCGGATTCGGTGCTGCGAATGAGTGCGACAGCAAGTTCGATTTTTTCCATTTCCGTTTCCCCACCAGAATGAAAGTTCACCCCATCACAACCCTTAAATTACTCTCGCGTTCTTGTAACCGCCACCTCAAATTGACAGGCAACCGTGTTTTTGGCTTTCAAGTCTGTGCAAGAGGATTGGATTTCATTCCTGAGCTTTATGGCGATCGTGCCGTCATTAAATACCTTCAGATTTTAGTAACAAAAAACTAATGCACGTGCTGGCCAGAAAAATTCTTAGTAACTTGCCTCAGGATTTAAAGTTTAGAATTCTGGAGATCTGCGGTACGACCTTTCGCTTTGATAGGCCCGTTCGTTAAGGTTTTTCCCTTGAACGGGGCAAAACGATGATTTGGGGCGAGCATTCGGGTGCTATGTCGAGTGTCACTTGTACTGGCGTAATTACTGCAAATTTTGAAAAATGTCAGTTGGAATTTTCAAAAATAGAGTCACCGAGAAAGACATTCGGTCGTGGCTGGATGACAACGGGTTCTTCGGTCGGTCTGCGGAGATTAGCGACCTTGAGTTGCATGCGATAAAGCGTCCAGGCTGGAAGCAGGTTTTTCGGTTTACTGCAAACGCCCGACCCAAAGCGGAATCTCAATTGGTCGGTGATGAGGAATCGATGAACCGGGAGCCTGAAAGAATTCTCCAGTATGGGATCGTTGTCGACGACCAGCGCAAGCGTACGGAAGCTGAGAAGACTCAGATCTACGCGTTTGAATCGATAGACAAGAGAGATGAACTGCTCGAAGACCTGTCTTCGGACATGCTGACCTGTTCTGCGGGCCAGAACGGAGACCTTTCGATCTTGCTGGTTGTTGTTGTCACGTTTGTGATTCTGGCAGTGGTTTTGGGAAGCGTAGCCGGCAATTGATGAAACAGAAGTTCCCTATCCACCGCCAGGTCATCAGAGTCATTTTTCTTATCGTGTTGGCCATGTCAGGTTTATTTGGAATCAGTTTGTCTGCGACTGCTCCCGAGTTTCCAGCGGAAGCGGGCGGCGTTGGTTTTGCCGAATGCCCCGATAGTCCGAATTGCGTTTCTACTCAGACATCTTCAGCTGAACATCGAATGGACCCCATTCCCTGGCAAGCTTCAGTCGAGCAGGCAAAGGAATTGATAAAGGAAACGGTCGCAAATGAGTTTCCGCGAGTGCAGTTGGTTGCGGAGACTCCTTCCTACTTGCGGTACGAATTTACAAGTTTGATCTTTCGATTTGTTGACGACGTCGAGTTCTTGATTGACGCAAAATCGAAGATGATTCACTTTCGTTCCGCGTCCCGGGTGGGGCACTCCGATCTTGGCGCCAACAAGCGAAGAATGATTCGCTTTTTGAGTGCTTTTCAAAATCAACAGGAACCAACGTCAAGTGGATCGCGTGCTGACGCTGACGATTGAACTCTGTCATCAACAGTGTCAGGCGATCGTGATGTGATTATCTGATCAATCTCGAATCAGGGAAACGGAATCACGCAGACCGATCTTTCCAGGGTCCATCACATAGGCGGTAATCCCTCCGTGGCCTCGCATCGCGCAGTAGCCACCCGGCCCGAGGTTTTCTTCCATGCGACTGCACGGGGGGCAATTGCCGGTTCCGTAAAAAATCGCTTCGCCAATCTTGAACTTTTGTTCCTTCAGTGATTGAAGGTTGATTCCGGACACGACGATATTTCGTCGAACGAGTCCGGGGTCAATCGAATGGGTGTTCAGAATCGAGGCAACTGCATGCAGATGTTCTTGCTGGATCAACGTGATTTGCCGTTTGGCATGTTCACCACCAGAGAACCGATCACCCACCAACCCGACGGAAGTTGCTTCGACTTCCGTCAATTCGATCATTCTTTTCTTTCGGTCCGGGCGAACCCCAATCCACTCAACGCATCCTGTTTGAGGGATCGAGACAAGCAATTCTCTCATTTCCAAGGCCAAAATGGTGCTCCTTCGAGCGTTTGATCGAGATGCGATATCGTCAGCAGGCCGACATTCTACTAAACTCAACAGACGTTTCAGATGATAGAAATCGGCCGAATACCAGGATTAATTAACGCATGACCAAGAGCAAGCTCATCTGGATGAACGGGGAGATGATTCCCTGGGAACAAGCGACGGTTCATGTGATGGCTCACGCGTTACATTACGGTTCAAGTGTGTTCGAGGGCTTGCGATGCTACGAGACTCCCGAAGGTCCGGTTATTTTTCGTTTAAGCGCTCATACACGCCGGCTTTATGATTCGGCCAAGCTTTATCGCTACGAGATTCCGTACGATGCCGACCAGATCGAACAGGCGTGCGTCGAAGCGATTCGACAGAACGGGCTGACCAACGCCTACATTCGGCCGCTCGTTTTTCTGGGGGCAGGATCGCTGGGCGTCGTTCCTAACGAAGATGTACCCGTCGATGTGATGGTCGCGGCCATCGAGTGGGGTGCGTATCTGGGCGAAGACGGCATGAATAACGGCATCGATGTCTGTGTGTCGTCATGGAATCGCACCACCAGCGCAGCGTTGCCGGTGTTGGCGAAAGCGGGCGGCCATTATCTGAACGCTCAGTTGATTGGTGGCGAGGCTCGGCGGCACGGCTACATCGAGGGGATTTCCGTTTCAGCCACCGGAAAGGTCAGCGAAGGCTCGGCCGAGAACCTGTTTATCGTCCGCGACGGTGAGATCTTCACGCCGCCTCTGGCTGCGTCAATTCTTGGCGGGATCACTCGCGACTCGGTGATTACTCTCGCGAGGGATTTGGGCTACCGGGTCACCGAGATCGAGTTGCCACGCGAGTTGCTGTACATCGCGGACGAAGTGTTTCTGACGGGCACGGCGGCTGAGGTGACTCCGGTTCGGAGCGTCGACAAGATTGAAGTTGGCAACGGTTCTCGCGGTCCGATTACCGAAGCACTTCAAACCGCATTCTTCGGCTTGTTTGATGGTAAGACCAAAGACCAATGGAACTGGTTGACCAAGGTCTGATCATTCGTGCGACAAACAGTGTTTGATCGCGTGGTTGCTGATCGTGCCGCATCAATAGTGGGGCGGCTTTTCTGATTCCGCGTCGCGAGGCGTTTCTGCCTGCTGAGCGTGCTCGAGTTGAGCGGTCAGTTTGACGAACGATTTTTGCAGCTGTTCATGCCGATTCGCCAGATCGATGACGACCTCGTTCAATTGATCGTAGTCTTTCTGCAGATGCATCAAAGACAGTTCAAGGTTTTGTAATCGATCTTCATCGGTCGAGGAATTGCTCATCAGACTATCGGGCTTTCAAATTGGAACTTGAACAGTGCTTCAGGATTTGCGAACAGAGAATCCGGCATCTGAAATCGTCTGGTACAGTTCAGATAACTGGAAGTCTCCCTGTATCGTCACCGTTTCCGACGACAGATTCACCTGCGCTAAATTAACGCCCGCGTGTTGATTCAGAGCCTTCTCCAGACGCATCACGCAGTTCTGGCAGTGCATTCCTTCGACGTTGATCGTGATGGACGTTGAATCGATGTTACCCAACCCAACAGATGTCAAATAAATACGGTTGAATTTTTTCCATACACAACAACCTAACATCGCTGCCAGGATACCTGCACATAACTGGCTGAACCACGTTGCATGATGATGTAGATGAGTGGGATTCGCAGAAACGCCGGTCGATAGTAACTTGCTGAACAACCATGCTCCCAGCATGCTACCACCGATCAGCGTGATCAAGTAAATCAGTGACGTGCGATTTCCGAAGCGGCTGCGAATCGCACCGATCGTGGCCACATTGGTTGCGGGGCCAGCCATCAGAAAAACCAATGCGGTGGCGGGATCGAGCCCTCCCTGGACCAGTGCTGCAGCGATGGGTACTGATGCCGTCGCGCAGACGTACATGGGAATCGAGACCATTAACATCAGTAGCATCGCAGGAAAAATTCCCAGATCTGAAATGCTTGCCAGCCATACCGGCGGGATCGCGATGTTGATCAATGCGGAAACAATGACGCCGACGACCAGCCATATCCAGATCGATTGCAGTATCTCGAAACCATGTGCCCAGACGGTTTTCCACAATGGCACCGAACGCGGTGCGGCCGGAACAAGCGTACTGTCACCGTCTTCATCCGCACCTTGTTTTCCTTGTTTTTCAACCTCAGCTGCGAACGTGTCTGACGGTTGATTGTCTTCAGGTGCAGGTATGTCCGACAGAATTCCGCCGATCACGCCGGTAATCGCTGCCACGAACATTTTGAAAATTGCGAAAGGCCATCCAAAAAACGAGGCGCTCACCAGAATCGAATCGATGCCAGTTTGAGGTGTGCTGATCAGAAAGCCGACGGCAGCGCCATCGCTGGCTCCCTGGTTTTTCAGACCGATTCCAGCCGGGACCACTCCGCAGGAACAAAGTGGTAAAGGAACACCCAATAGCACCGCTTTGACTGTTCCCATGAACCCATGAAACTCACGTCGAATGAAGTTTGCAGGCAGGAATGCGTGCATCAAACCTGACAAAAGCATTCCCAGCAGCAGCCAGGGGGCCAGCTCACAAAGGATTTGCCAACATTCAAGGATCATTTACGGCTCGCGAAAAAGCGGATTCACGATGCGGAAGTCAATAAATCCGCCGTGCGTTATTTTGCCCGAATGGTTAAACTTTAGAAAGTACGAGTTACAGCCTGTCCCTGGACCTGCCTGGTCAAACGAAACCCGAAACGTCAGTGAGGCAGTAAGCGAAAGTTCCCTCACTCACGCGTAAGGTTATGAACATGTAGGATTGGTTCCAAATCTGACTTGATTCCCAACCGGCACGCGATTTTATCAATGGCCACCGATACACCAAACAAACCGTCCAAGCTCTGCGATTCAGTTGATGATGTTGCGTCAAAACTGGCCAGTGCCGTTCGCGTTGCTCCGGGAGCATGCCACGATGCGTGCGTGCCGGACATCAATCGTTTGATTCATACGATCAAGCGATTGAAAGCGATCGTCTACCCCGGCTTCCATTTTCATGACACGCCGCTCGAATCGCTGCCTGAATTGATCCATAGTGAATTGGCTCAGGTCCACGCGCGACTGTCACGAGAGATTGCCAGTGCGATTGCTCGTAATAAAGAAGCGTTGGAAGACATGGGTAAGCCGCTTCGCGATACCGATCATCAGCCGCTCGCTGATCAGTTGTGTCGCTACAGCGAGAAGCTGGCCACTGAGTTCCTCTGCCAACTGCCTGAAATTCAGCGAGTGCTCAACACGGACGTGCAGGCCGCCTATTCGGGTGACCCCGCCTGTCGGAATCTGGACGAAGTGATTCTTTGCTATCCGGGACTTCACGCGATCACCGTTTTCCGGCTGGCCAACGCTCTGCAAAAATTGCACATTCCGTTTTTGCCACGAATGATGACCGAGTGGGCTCATAACGAGACCGGCGTCGACATTCATCCGGGCGCGACGATCGGTGATCATTTTTTCATCGATCACGGCACCGGTGTTGTGATTGGAGAAACCTGCATCATCGGGCAGCACGTAAAAATCTACCAAGGCGTGACGCTGGGAGCACTCAGTTTTCCGCAGGATGAATCGGGTGAATTGGTTCGCGGCACCAAGCGGCACCCGACCATCGAAAACAACGTGGTCATCTACGCGAACGCGACAGTCCTTGGCGGTCGAACAACCGTTGGTCGTGACTCGGTGATTGGTTCCAGCGTCTGGCTGACCCATAGTGTCGACGCGGAAACAACCGTCATCATGGAGAAGCCGAAGCTGCGTATGCGCAACGGTCGCGACAATGATGATCTGGCTCCTGTGATTGACTATCAGATTTAGGGCGGCGACCGATGTCCGAATTGAAACTAGAAGATCGAAGATCCATCTGGCTGCACGTTCACGTGCCCAAGGCGGGCGGTTCCACACTTCGCCAACTGATGAACCGGAACTTCAGCCCGGGTTACTACAATTCGAACTCGTTGCTCGAGACAAAGCAGTACACCAACTACGACGTCAGCGAGATCGTTCGTTGCCATCCGTGGGTGACTTGTTTCAGCGACCACAAGCTTTCGCTTGATCTGCCTTACGAACACGAACACGCGAACGTGCTGGCCTTGTGCTACGTTCGTGATCCGGTGGAGCGATTTATTTCTCGCTATTTTTTTCACCGTCACTTTGAGGAAGTGAACTGTATCGCTCAACGGATGAGCTTCCGCGATTTCGCGGTCGCGGAACTCGAAAAGAAAGACGTTCACCCTCAGACGAACAGCCAGATTTACTTCCTGAACGGTGGTGTTTCCGAGACGGACATGAGCGTGATTGAGTCGGCGATTTCAACGCAGCGAGCCTTCCTGTTTCCAATTGAACGGTTTGACGAGTCGTGCATTCTGCTGGAGGAAAGGTTTCCCGATCAGTTCAAGGACCTTTCTTACGTTCGAGCCAACGTGTCAAAGAAAGACGCGGAGATCTCTGATGACGATCGCAAGTTTGTTCGCAAGCATCTTTTGGCCGACTTCGCCGTTTTCGAGGCGGCTCAAAAACAGCTGGATCAGAAACTGGATGAGACGTTCCCAGATCAATCGACTCGAGCAAAGCGTCTTGCCGACTTTCAGGAACTTTGTGGTCGTCGCTTTCATAACTTCCACCCACCGAGAGAACCCGGTGAAGAAGCACCCGGTGAGGCGAAGGTCGCGGGTTGATCATTGCCATATCAGGTAGTACGTAATCACTGCGTCTGCGCAGGTGCTGCAATCAAACGCTGCAGCATGATAAAGGCCAGCAGCAAAGCACCAATGGCGATCGTTGCCAGTGAGGAACTGAGACTCGCGAAGTAGGTGATCTGATAAATGGTTCCGTAAATCAGGAAGCCAAGCATGGTCCCAGAAATGCTGCCGACGCCGCCACCGAGTAATGTGCCCCCGATCACAACGATCGCAATCGCGTCCAGTTCAAGTGCCGTTGCGTTGATCGGGTTTCCCGAGTCCATGTACAACGTCATGGTGATGCCTGCCAGTGCGGAGCAAAATCCACTGATCGCATAAACCAGAATTCTGGTACGTCCCACGGGCAATCCCATCAGCAGCGAAGCGGACTCGCTACCGCCGATCGCAAAAATGTTTCGCCCAAACCGCGTCAGGTTTGCGATCACCAAAGCGACCGCAAAAACGACCAGCAGGATTAGAGTTGTGAATTCCAGTTCGGCTCCATCGCCAATCGGTATCGTGAACGACGAAAGCCATTCGTAAGTCTCGTTGCGAATCTGAACCGATTCAGGCTTCACGAAGAATGCCATTCCTCGAGCAAAAACAATCCGGCAAGCGTTACCAGAAAAGCGGGCAGCTCGAACGCATGAATCAGATAGCCCATGAACGTGCCGAACAAGGTTCCGATCAGTAGAGCTGCTGGCCAGACCAGCCAGGGAGAAATCGAGTGGTCAGTGATCAGAGTTGCCACAAAGATGGTGGTGAATCCGATGACCGAGCCAACCGACAGATCAACTCCGCCGGACAGAATCACCAATGTCATTCCGATCGCTGCGATGCCCAGAAACGCATTCTCTGAAAACAGATCGGCCACCACGTAGGTCGACCAGAAGTTTTCGAACCACGGCCCCGCAATCAGCCACAGGAGCAGCAAGACGATCGCCGTGGAGAATGTGGGCAGAAATCTGCCAAGCCTCCCGTTCATCGTATCCCCTCCGATGAAGGTTCCACTGCGGTGGATTCGTTGGAAGCACTGAATTGCTTTCGCCTAGCGAACCACGCTTGGACTCGTGCTGATTGCAATAAACAAACGGCGATGATCACAGCTGCTTTCGGCACGGGAGCGATATCCGATGGAACGCCGTACGCGTACATTGTCGTCAACATCGTCTGCAGCAAGATGGCTCCGCTGACCGATCCTGCCAGAGAAAATCGGCCTCCTGTTAAAGCCGTTCCTCCAACAAGAACTGCAAAAATTGCATCCAGTTCAGTAAACACGCCCGCGTTGACCGGGTCGGAAGCATTGATGTACGCCGTGTCGACCAAGCCGCCGATTCCCGCACACAATGCAGCAAACACGTAGACAAACATTTTAACCATCCGGTCGTTGATCCCAGTTGCGCGACTGGCAATCGCGTTGCCACCGACCGATTCAATCAACAGCCCAACGGAGGATCTTCGCACGATCACGAACGTGGCTAATGCCAGCGACAGAGCAAGCAGCGTGGGGAACGGCAAGCCAAACAAGTGACCGTTGCCGATCCAGTCGAACGCGGCAAAAGCTTCATCACGAGGGACCGAGATCACTTGCTCGCCCGCGATATATTTGGCGATGCCACGGCCTGACACCATCAGCACCAACGTCGCGATCACGGGTTCGATCTTGAACCACGCCACCAACACACCGTTCATGGCTCCAGCCAGAACGCCGGCACACAATGCGATCAGCACCGAGGCGGTCCCAGTTCGGTGTTTGCCATCAGCGTGGCCGCGACGGCGCCCGTGATCGCCAATACAGAACCCACCGAAAGATCAACTCCGCCGGTGGCGATCACCAGTGTCATGCCGACGGCCAGAATGACCCCAATGGAACTTCGATTCAGTACATCTACCAGGCTGCCGTAAAGATTGCCGTCTCGCATTTCCAGCTGAAAGAATGAAGGCAAGGCAATCGCATTGAACAGCAGCAACGCTCCCAGCGCAAGCAAAGGCCAGATCGCGGTTGAGAGTGAGGGTGAAAACTTTGGTGAGCGGTTTGGATTCTGGTCAGGCAGTGTCATGATGAGCAATCATCTCCATCATTTGCTGCTGATTGATCTCGCTGCCGGTGACCTCGCCCACGATACGTCGATCTCGAAGTACGACCACCCGGTCGCAGCAGCGTACCAGATCATCCAGTTCGCTTGAGATCAGAATCACGGCCATTCCCGATTTGCTGAGTTCTTCGATCATCGCTTCAATCTCCGCTTTCGCACCAACGTCGATTCCCCGTGTCGGCTCGTCCAGAATCAGCAGTCGTGGTTTTGTCGCCAACCAGCGAGCGAGCAAAACTTTCTGCTGATTTCCACCGGACAGAGTCGATACGTTCGTCTGGACATCCGGCGTTTTGATGTTCAGCCGATCAACGTAGTCTCGCGAAAGCCGTAGTTGTTCGCGGCGAGAAACCGGCGCCGTGATTGATCGAGCGGCCTGCACGGCCAGCAGCATGTTTTCTTGAACCGTCAATTGTCCGATCAGGCCTTCGCGTTTTCGGTCTTCCGGGCAAAACGCAAACCCTGAATCGATCGCTTTTCG
>CAYXWX010000010.1:10118-20457 GCA_964468915.1 uncultured Pirellulaceae bacterium | reverse complement strand
ATCCATCTGGCCAGTCCCAGCAGTGCTGACATTATTACCGTTTCGTAGCACAGTGATTCGGTCACAGACTTCGTAAACCTGGTCAAGAAAGTGCGTCACAAATACGATTCCCATTCCCTGATCACGCAACCGCCTCATCACCGTGAACAACAGGTCAACTTCCTGTTGGTCCAGGCTGGAAGTCGGTTCATCCAGAATCAGAATGTTCGCTTCGACATCAATCGCGCGAGCGATCGCGACCAGTTGTTGAATGGCAATCGAATAACTGCCAATCGGACGGCTCACGTCCAAGTCCAAACCCAGCACCTTCAGCGCTTCGGTAGCTTGTCGTTTGGCCTGATGCCAACTGATCAGTCCGCATCGGCATGGTTGTCGACCCAGCGAAATATTCTCGGCCACCGACAATTGTGGAACGAGATTGATTTCCTGGTAAACGGTGCTGATTCCGAGCGATTCGGCGTGACGCGGCGAAGTCGGTTGGATCGGCTTCCCATTGAGTTCGACCGAACCGCCGTCTCGCTGATGCACACCAGTCAGCACTTTGATTAGGGTTGATTTGCCGGCGCCGTTCTCGCCCATCAACGCATGGATTTCACCTGACCGTAGATCGAAATCAACGCCGGCCAGCGCTCGTACACCCGGAAAAGATTTTTGCAGATTCCGGATTGAGAGCATGCTCATTCAATGATGTCGGGTAGGATCAGCGAGATAGGCAGGATGATGGTGGACGCGATTAATAGTAAACAATCATGTTGATCCTGTTCATCCTGTCAAAATTGAAAGTCAATACTTGCGGGAATCGATGACATCTTTTGCAACCGAACGATCAAAGACCTCGTCCTTGATCATCTGAATTTTAGGCATGCCCTCTGCCTGACCTGCGAGAATTTTTGCGATCGCTTCCATCGCCATCGGGCCTTGCAGCGGATTGCACTCGACCGTGCAATTCAGTTTCCCTTCAACCATGGACTCAAAGGCCGCTTTCACACCATCGATCGATACCAGCACAATGTCGTCGCCCGGTTTCTTACCCGCGTCCTCGATTGCCTGAATGGCACCGATCGCCATGTCGTCATTGTGAGCGTAAACCACTTCCACATCGTCGCCGTGAGTTTTCAGCAAAGCTTCCATGACTTCCTTGCCCTTGGACAAACGAAAATCCGCACTTTGACTGGCAATGATTTCGATGCCGGGTTGGTCTTTGATGACATCACGAAAACCTTTGTAACGATTGAGCGTTGGTGACGCACCCGGTGTACCCTGGAGTTCAACGACTTTGGCTTTGCCGTCCGTTTTCTCAATCAACCACGGCAGCAAGGCGTCCTTCATTGTACGTGTCGGCGCCGATGTAAGTCACAAACAACGAGTCGTCTGCCACTTCGACCTGTCGATCAAGAATTAAAACCGGGATGTTGCGTTTGGCCGCTTTCTCCAGCACGTTGTCCCAGCCGGTTTCAACCAGCGGCGAAAGAATGATCGCATCAACGCGTTGCGAGACAAACGAACTGAGTGCCTTGATCTGATTTTCCTGTTTGCCTTGACCATCAGCAAACTTCAGTTCGTATCCCGCGTTTTCAGCCGCTTCACGAACCGAAACCGTATGAGCCTTGCGCCAGTCACTTTCGGAACCTGTTTGCACGAAACCGATCGTATACTTTTTGCCTCCAGTGTCAGCGGTGGACCCGTCCGCTTCTGCACCAGGTTTTGGCTCGGCACAGCCGCTTGCCAGCAGGCAACTCAGTCCGATCAGTGTAAGCAGGGCTAAAGAATTGCGAGATCGAAGCATCACGATTTCCAGATGGTTGGTGAATGATTTGGATTGATCGCCCCGGATGAGGTTGTGATTTTTTAACCGTGGCCGGCCATATTTCGGGTGCCGCCGTTCGTAGTAGCGGCTTTAGTCGCTTGTTTTTAATAATCCCAAAAACCTAAAGGCTTTACTACGAACGTTGTTCCTGAAAAAATCACAACCTTGGGTGGGGCCGTCGAGGATCGCCTGCGCTTGACAATGTAATCTTCGAAGCCTCATTAAACAATAAAACCGTCGACAGTTCTATTGTTTGCCTCTTCGCAATCCGCGACTTGGGCACGCGGGAGGGTCAAGATCACTTAGTGGCTCGAGTCTACTTGTGCATACTTCCTTCCCAGCGTCTTTGTTTTGACTCGACAGACGTCGTCTGAAGATGTCATGTACAAGGTCGAACCATCACCACCAAATGTACAGTTGGCCGTTTTCTTGCCCATCATGATGTGGCCAAGTAATCTGCCATCGGGCGAGATGATCAGCACTCCGCCCGGACCGGTTGCCCACAGGTTGCCGTCCTTGTCGACCGCCATTCCATCGGGCATGCCGGGCGATACTTTTGATTGCCTCGTTGCATCGAGTAATACTTTCCCTTCGCCAACGCTGCCGTCGTCTTTGATCGGATAAGCCATGTAAACCGGAGCCGGTTTGTGCGACTGGGCAACGTACATGGTCTTCTCGTCAGGCGACAGTGCAACTCCGTTAGGACGGACGAGGTCTTTCAACAACAGTTTGACGGTGCCGTCAGGGCTCAGGCGATAGACTCCGAAAAACCCGAGTTCACTCTTTGCCGGATCACCCAGTCCGTAGGGTGGATCGGTAAAGTAGATGTTGCCAGCTTTGTCGATGTCCAGATCGTTCGGGCTATTGAATCGTTTGCCCTCGAATTCATCAATCAGTGTTGTCCGAGTCCCATCAGCCTCAAGTCGGTAGACGCGATGGTTGCCGTGATCACACACGGTCAAGTTACCATCGTTGTCCAGCATCAGCCCGTTCGATCCCGGCTCTTTCGCTTGGGAAGGACCCTCGTAGCCGCTTTTATCGATGAAAACGGAAGTGCCTTCGCCCTCTTTCCAGCGATGGATTTTATTCCGCGGCACATCGGAAAACAAAAGCATTTGATCATCAGAAATCCACACTGGTCCTTCGGTCCACTGGTGACCGGTGGACAACACTTCGATTGGCGAATTGACATCGATCAAATCGTCCAGTCGAGAATCGTATCGCTTGATGTAACGTTTGACCGTTTCGCTTTCTGAGGACGGTTCTTGAGCGTCAGATGCGTTGGCGAAACACGCCCCAACAAACAAAGCGACTAACGAAAGTGAAAAACGATTCATCAATTACCTTTCAATCAACGGTCGATTTCTCTATTGTCGTTGGAGGAATGCCCGGTCGCAAGATGGACGAACGACTGATTTTCTAAACGCGAAGGCGAAGACTCGCAAAGCTACACGAGTCCTTGTGCCTTGGCGGCTTTGAGCCGTTGCGTGAAAACTTTCAAGTTGATTAGTTCCGCCATCGAGAAGATTGCGAAACCAAGTAGCGAAAGAACACTAATGTTCAGTCCAGTCCGGAATTCTTGAGGTGAATACTTGAAGCTGACTTGGTGTTCCCCCGTCTTGATCGGCAGTTGCATCCAAAGATTCAAGAAAGGTGTCGGCTTGGCTTGGATCACATTTCCGTTTCGCAAGTTCTCGAGCTGAGCGACCCAGCCATTGTCAAACAGTTGTTCAAGCACCAGCGTCGAATCGTTCCCGACAATTACTTTGAAGCTGAACTGGCCACATTTTCGCTCAAGATGCTCAACGCTTGAGTCGTCAGCGACCGGGACCGTCTCAAGCATGTCGTGCGGAACGAATGTCAGGTGCCGATGCGGATCGTTAATTCGAGGTTGCATGTTGCCCATAAGCAGGTGAGTAAAATTACGCCGAAGATTCTCAACTCGATCGGTTCCAAAAGCGTGGGTCTCGTTGAGCCTCACGCGAGCATCAACTCCGAATCCGGGTTTCGCTCGTTGAGACCCAATCGTTGATTGTTTAAACGGATCGTTGCTCCATGGTGCAAGATCAACGTACTCGCTTGGCCAAACTGAACTGAAACTTCCCAATAAAGCGATTCCTTTACCAAGATGATGTTTTGGAAACAGCGTTTCTCTCTGCCATCGGACAATTTCCGCGAGTCTGGTCTCTGACCCGTGACATGCCCATGATGGATCGGACTCGTCATCGAGACTCCGAAAAACGAGAGGTAGTGCGCCTTCTGCTTCACGCTCGATAATAAGTTCCTGAAGGTCATTCTCAATCGATAGCGTAGACTCAAACGCGGACGCGTCGATATTCGCCAGCAACCAGTGATTAGCAAGTGGAAGCTCGATAGCAGTAAGAAACACCATTGATATTGGCAAGAATGATGACGCCGTGAGTTTTCTTCGTCCCATTCGACTCGAATACGTTAGCGTTGCTGCCAAGAGGGTGACCACGATCAAAGGATGAGCAAAGGACCAATTCAAAGTGGAAATGGTCTCAGTAACGTCCAAGGGTCCGAAGAAAGCATTAGGTCGGATTCGTTCGAGCCATTTTTCGATGGGAGTTACTTGAATCAGGATCAATCCGCCGAGGCACAAGCCGCAAGTTATGATTCCAGGATACAAGCACGAAGCGCGAGCGAGTGAGTTGAGGTTACCAAAACGACTCACTCGCTTGCGCTTCGTGCTTGTATCTAGTGTTTTGCTCAGCCCAAGTCCTGCAAGAGCTGAAATTATCAAGCTTGTGATGACAAACAGCTTGGCCGGATAGCGGAACATGAAATATTTTGGCAGCAGACTTGTCATGAACCAGTAAAGCCCTCCGACCTGCGGGCCAATCTTTATGCCGCCGATCTCAAGTTCAGCGAAACTGAAAACAGCCAGCCCTTCATTGAGCAACCACACAATGCCAAACCATCCGAACGAGGCGATGGCGAAGAACAGACCAATGCGGCATAGCCAAACCCGTCGCTTACTTCTTCCCCAAAGTTGGAATTGGCCAATTGCCAACAGCATCGTCAGAACACCCATGTAAAGAGACGGTGTCCAGACTCTTTCAGCACCCGGAAGTGCGTCGCTCCAACGTTGATGAGTCGGAAACGGCTTGCCCATCACGTTCGGGAAGAACAATTCGGCAAGACTCCACGGTGGCTGGCTGAATTGATAGGTGGCGTCTTTCTGAGTGCCGCGTCGAGGGGAAGCGAATAATGATTGAGCAACGACTTGATCAAGGTATGAAACTAACCGAGTGTCTTTCGATCCCGGTTCAGAAATCGTTTGAGCATAGTTCCATGCCTGAAGAACGTTGGAAACTTCTCCCGACGCAGTTCGTTCACTCCGCTGGGCCCAATGAGCGGTTGGTAAGATCTGAATCGCCGCCACGCCAGAGGTCACGACGATCATCAACGCCAATCTCAATCCGGCATTCCATAACCAACGGTAGCATCCGTGGATTGATGTCGGTTGAACTCGAAGCAGCGTTCGACGAACATTCCAGAACTTGAACAACACACTAGCCGCAGCGATCAAACCGACGTGATAAACCATCTGCGGATCGCCACCCAGAATCAACAATGCGCAAACGACTCCGGCCCACACTGACGAGTGCCAATCGTTTCGCAAAACTCCTCGCCAGACAAACACTAACGCGAACGGCAACCATGCTGCGCTGACCAGATAAATGACGTTGGTTACCTGAAACAGCACGCTGCCGCCAAACGCGTACGAGATCGCAGCCAATGTCGCGCCGGCCTGATCGGCTTTCATGACTCGAGCGAACCGGTAGGCTCCGGCAGCTGCGATCAAGATGTGAACGGACAGGTAGATGCCGTATCGCGATGGGAAACTCAGAAACCGACACAGAAAAATCAGTTTGCCTGGATAGAATACGCTGCTCGATCCGTCGCCGACGACGGGAAGGCCGTAGTTGCAATATGGGTTCCAAAGTGGGATCTCGCCGGACGCCCACACGCCGTCGATCCACTTGAACAGTGGGTAATACAAATAGGCCGAGTCTCGAAATCCGCACACCGTCTGCCCGCTGATCATCGGCCAGAACATCCACAGCCACAGCGAACCGATCAGCAGTGTCGGCCAGTGTCGACTGAAAAAACCAGATCTGTCCATGGGAAACTCAAGCGGTATCTTGTAAACGGATTGCGTATGATAACAGTAAAGTTGTAAAAACTCCTGCCGACAGACGAACGTGAGGGGGCGAGATAATTTTGACTCAAGATAAGTTTTTGAACGTGGCCATCGATGCCGCAAACACCGGCGGAGAAATTACGTCGCGTTATTTCGCGAACCTTGCGTCTGCGGGCATTGAAGATAAATCGAACAAGGAACAAAGCGAGGGCCTCGTCACGAAAGCCGATCTGGAATCAGAACAAGCGATTGTGGCATGCATTCGAGAGCGATTTTCCAATCATCATTTTCTTGGCGAAGAGTCTCATTCGGATTCTGTCGACGCCGAGCATTTGTGGGTTATCGACCCGCTTGATGGAACGAACAACTTCGCTCATGGAATTCCGCATTTTGCCGTTTCGGTCGCCTACTATCGAAAAGGCGTGGCTCATTGCGGGGCTGTGTTGAACCCCGCGACCGGTGAGATGTTTACAGCGTTGCAGGGCGGAGGATCGTTTCTCAACGGGAAACCTGCTCACGTGAATGCTCATGGGCGTCTGGATCAAGCGATGGTGGCGACTGGTTTCTACTACGATCGTGGCGCGATGATGAAAGCGACGCTGGCGACGATCAATGATCTTTTCGAGCAAAACGTTCATGGCATCCGTCGATTCGGAGCGGCAGCGTTGGATCTGGCTTACGTCGGTGTTGGACGTTTTGGCGGGTTCTTCGAATTTACGCTTTCGCCATGGGATTTTGCTGCTGCGGCATTATTCGTTCGGGAAGCCGGCGGCACCGTCACAACCTGTCTGGGTGAACCGATTGCTTTGCAGAAAACTTCGGTTTTGGCGAGCAACGGCCCGCTCCACATTCCTATGAAATCTATCGTTTCGAAGCACGCGGAGCCAATATTGGGTCCTTAGCCGCGAAAAGCTCATATCATTCAGTGGCATTTCATGAACGTAACAGACTTCGACATTCAACCAACCAGCTACGGTCAAAGAATCGAATTGCCCGACCGCGATTTGGGTGATGCAACGGTTTTCGGTTGGGTCGTTATCGCTTTCGGCGCGATCATTACGCTGTTCATGATGGGTTGGATCGGCGGCCCGGCTGCGATCGGGATTGGAATGGTTCTGCAGGGCGAGTGGTTTGGCTGGTTGATTGCTGGTTTCGGGCTGCTGGGGCTGAGCGGACTGTTTGTTGGCTTGAAAATTCTTGCTGCGGGGATCGCGATCGTCAGGAATCGATTCGGTTGCGAGATCAGGATCACGGATTCGACCATTATCAGCCGCGAGAAATTTGGCTGGTTCCATCACGACATCAAATTCGATAGAGAAAAGATCGACTCGTTGTATCCGCGGTCGGTGATAGAGCCGGACAACGATAAAGACACGGTTCAAATTGATTGGATTGCTTCGCGGCTCCCCGACGACTTGCAAGGTATCGGAACGGAACCTCGCAGAGGTAAAATGCTCGCTGCCTGCTACCCACCTGAAATCTTACTGCCACTGGCAGACATCTTGAAAAGCGAGCTGGATTGCAACCGCGTAGGTCTGGTCTCGATCGTTCACCATCAGAATGACTCAAGCGTCGCCTCGTGCATTGAAAAACCAATCTCAATTGTGCAGCACGCAGAGGAGGAAGTTGAGGCGGTTCCAGTCGAACTTCCTACTGACAGCACGATCGAGGTGATCGATCAATCCGACGCGAAGGTCTATCGAGTGCCTGCTCAGGGCGTGTGGAAAGGCTCGCACGGGCTGATGGCCTTCGCACTGATTTGGAACGGATTTATGACATTCGTGACGATTGGAATGTTGGCTGGCGGAGGTCAGGCAGGGCAGGATCTTTGGGTCATGGTTGTGATGTTGTCGATTTTCTGGGCAGTCGGGATCGGCTTGGTCGTTGCAGCACTTTACCTTGGGCGACAAAGTTCGTTGGTCGGCATCCGTGATGGCTTGTTGTTTATCGAGCGGAAAACGATTTTTGGTACGAAGTGGATGGACTTCGAAGCTGGAAAGATCGCGTCGATTCAAATGGGCGCGAGCAACATGGAGGTCAACGATGTGCCTGTCATGGAGCTGAAGATTCAACCGGTCGGAGAGTCGCCAGTCGGCATGTTTTCACAGCTCGAAGAAGCTGAAATTCGCTGGTTGGCAAAGCAGTTGAGTAATGAGCTTTCACTTGAACCGCAAACGCGTGAATCATGGCGACGATACGTGGATCCCGAGGGTAGCTTGAACCTTCCGGAAACCAGCCTCGTTTCTGTCGAGCGAGCTAACGACCAACAGATGACGATCACGATCCCTCCAAAAAACGTGGAAGGACATTGGACGCTGTTGGTCATGGGCATCGTATTCACGTTTGGATCATTGCCAACTGCGATCGCTTGTATGTTGAATTTTAACGCGGATTGGATTGTTGTTCCAATCGCGATGATTGGTACGTTGACAGGTGTCGCAATGTGGATCGCTGATCGACTGTATTCGACTCGGTGGTTTCAGTTAAACGTAAGCAAGTCGCAGATCAAGTTTGAGCGTCATGGTTTTCTTAGCGCTCGAACCGGTGCAATTTCTAGAGAGAATTTTCGAAGCGTCTCGATGAAAGACAGTGGAGCGAAAGTCAATGGACGCACGTACATGCATCTGGTTGTGGAATCGAGACTTCCGTCCGAAACCTTCACGTTGATGTCAGGTCGCGATGAACGCGAGATCGCTTGCATTGCCGGACTTATTCATCACGCAATGGCAGGCAAGCCAAACATTCCGGAAAGTGATTCTGCCAAGCTGGGAACCGATTCAAACTTGTTCGAGATAGACTCAGTGCTTGCGACGCCTGTTGCATCCTATTCCGCTGGCAAGTAGCAGCAGCAATGTGGTGCTGTTCGGTTCCGGCACTGCGGAAGTTGCGGCTGAACTTGTCGGGTTGTTGCTGCTGCCGAGGTTGCCAACAAGAGGGAAAGCATCCCCGAGAACGTTAATGTTCCCATCTGCGTTCAAGTTTCCGTCACTCCAACCGACATTCGAATTGCCCAAATTTCCAACCAGGATGAAAGCATCACCCAACACGTTCACAACTCCATCGAGATTGATGTCGCCCAGAAACGTCCCTGTCTGTCCATTCGACGTTTGAACCAGATTGGTAACGTGTGAGTGATGATCTGCGAGCGTCACCTGACCGTCGTTGTCCAGATCCAGTTGAGTCAGTGCTCCAGTCGCCGGCATGCCCAGATTCCCGATGTAAAAATCGATGTCATCGGCGTCCACATCCCCGTCCTGATCAAAGTCCCCCGTCAGTCCGCTGGATGCACGCAGGTAGACGAATGCACCGTCGGTAAGCATCTCGCTGAGTGAAAGTCCTGATGCGGTGAAGTTGTATCGAAGCGACGAATCAGGAACCAAGGTCGTGTACACCTCGTTCCCACCAAGTCCTGTCAATGTCTTTGGGCCGCCACCACCGAACAAGGGGTTGTTTTTGAATCCTCGACTCTGAATGGGATTGGCAGTCAATGAGTCGTTGCCTGCGGTGATTCCCAGCCCGACATCTGTCAAAGTTGCAGACGAGAGATTGATCAGCGAAAGTGAAAGGTGGTTGTCGTACTCGTCGCCCAAAGGCGTTTGGTTCGAAAGAAGAATCGCTGCAATGGCGTCATTGGGTGCGTTCAAATTAACGCTGGCGAAAAAGTTGTCGTTGGCGTCAATGTTCTGGTAAATTCCATATCCGTCGGCTCCCCCCTTCAATCCGATCACGTTGGGCGTTGAAGTTGGACTGTCAATGATGAATGGGTTGAGTACATCGCCGCCCGAACCTGCGAAGGATTCCTGCGAACCGGCGTTGGCTGAGATCAAGCCTGTATTGGTGACGCTGTCTGCAATGACAACACGCCCCGCACTCGCAGATTTGCCGCTTCCGTTTTGTCGCCCCCCATCGACCAACGCCTGACCAGCCGATCCGTCGAGCTTCGCGCCGCGGAACAGAATCGTCCCGCCCGCGCCTCCGCCTCCTCCGCCACCGTTAGCGCCACGTCCGGCAAAACCACCTCGGCCTCCGTTGCCTCCGCTGCCACCACTGCCACCGGCCGAACCCGGAGAAAGCTGAGTCTGGCCGATACCTCCCGGGCTGCCCGTATCGCCATTTTCACCGAAAACGAGTGAAGTCGAGACTGGAATGAATGCGTTTCCATCTGCGCCCTTGGCAGAGACCGAACCGGAGAAAACGATTTTCCCTTGAGCTCGAAACTCGACGGCTCCCGCACCTGCGCCGCCGGCCGCACCACCACCGCCATTGATTCCGTTGGCGCCTCGACCGCCGTCTCCGCCAAATCCACCGTCGGCACCGTTGCCACCGTTTTGTACGTTGAGAGTATTGCCACCGGCGCCGCCACC
>CAYXWX010000010.1:0-10018 GCA_964468915.1 uncultured Pirellulaceae bacterium | reverse complement strand
CGCCGCCACCGCCACCGCCGCCATGTCCGCCTCCGCCAGCACCACCGCCCGCGCCACCGCCGCCTCCAGCACCACCCCCCGCACCGCCAGAGAGCAAAACGCCAAAGCGTTCATTTTTTCCTCCGCTGCCTGCCAAGCCGATCGTTCCGTCACCACCTTGAACGCCGATGTTGCCATTGGCACCCCGGCTACCATTGGTGCCAGATTGACCTTGCGAAAAAACGCTGCCTCCTGCGCCGCCAACACCACCGACGCCGCGTTGGCCCCCGTTTCCGCCCGAGCTGCCTGAGCCTCCGCTTCCTCCGGCACCGCCTGTTCCCGGCGTCGACCCACCGAAACCAGCGGTTCCGTTGCGTCCCGCCAATCCGTCTGCGCCAGCGGTACCTGGACTACCCGCGTTGCCATTGGTGCCCGACGTTCCTGATGTTCCAGCCTCGCAGTCGCAGTTCTGTCCAAAAACTCCCGTTACCGTTGCGCACCGCCGCTGCCTCTCAGGCCTCGGACACCACCGCTGTTGGCCCCGTTGCCTCCGTTACCTCCAATAGCGCCGGCGAATGGAATGCCACCATTACCTCCGCCCAAGTCGCCAGTCGATCCACTGGCGTCAAAGTCAAACAATGCATTCGCATCAACAAGAATGTCATTGCCTGCGTAGAACGACAGTGGCAGGAAACCAGCGGCGCTCACTTTGTCATTAGAATCAAAGATCAGATCGCCAGAGAATCGGAACTGTCTGACTCCTCCGTCGGTCCCTTGCTGAACAACCGATTGCTCGAAGTCGACACCGTTGATTGAGGTGACCGAAACGCCATCAACGAAAACTGCTCCGCTGGACGTATTGAAGACGATTTCTTCCGCATGTCCGACGCCACACATTTGAGCAATGATTAAACCGGTTACGGATAACGCGAGATGAAAACGTCTGGATTTCATTGGTTGACTCTTGATGGTTTGGACAATGAACCAACGATGTTTGTCTGGAAGATCAAGTCCACAATAGTCGCTGTCGTTGTCAATCTTAGAAAAACCGACTTTGTGCGTGAGTTTTTGGCACAAAAAGTCGGCCGTTTTGAAGGCTTATGCGACCTTGTGGTCATGGATCAGGCACGGAGAAAGCTGGATCGCATCGGTTTGTCCGTTATTTCCCGTGATCCTCAGGCAGGCCCGATGCAATCGGCTGCCGGCGAGAGACGATCGAGCGAGACGATCAGGCTTTCCGTCGTCTCGTTCCCATCGCACAACCAATTGCGACAAACAGACTGAAACTACCGGGCTCCGGAATTGCTGACGATGATGCGTTCAAGGATGCAGGTCGACTCTGGCCGAGGTTGCTGACTAAAGCAAATGCGTCGCCAAGGACATCAATTTGTCCATCCTGATTCAAGTCGCCATTGCTCCAGCCACCCGCTGCACCAAGGTTGCTGACAAGTACAAACGCATCGCCCAGCACGTCAACAGAACCGTCCAGGTTGATGTCTCCGATAAACGTGCCAGCTTGACCGCCAGATGTCTCGACCAGTTGGGCGACATGCAGGCCAAGGTCCAACTGATCAACCATTTGATCTCCATTGAGATCCAGCGGTTGAAGTTCAGGGTCGACCGTTTGTTCGAAAGGGCCTTCAAAAATTGATCGTCCAATATTCCCCGAGTAGAAATCGATGTCTGCGGAGTCAACGTCGCCGTCGTGATCGAAATCGCCATTGGAAACCGCATACAATCCGATATCGTTTCCGTCGCCGCTTGCATAATTCAGGCGCAAGTCAAACCCATCCAAGTGGGCGACGATGTCGTTTTCGTTCAGGTCGGTGAAAATTCCAGTTTGCGAACCCAGTACATTAAAGATTAACCATTCGTCAGCCAGTTTAACCTCAAGCCGATCGTCCAGTTGGATCGTAAGCGTTCCCGCAACGGTCAGGTCCTGCTGAACTCTGATCGCGGTGAATTCCGATGGTTGGGTCCCCGCGATTTTGATCACTGCATTTGACGAGTTCATCAAATCAAGATTGCCGCCAAAGTCCGTCAATTCAGCGGACGGCAGGAAGTCTCCAGCCAGTTTGACGGTGCCTGCTCCGTCGCTGCCGCCGTTGAATGAACCGAGCACGGAGACGGTTCCTTCGGTAGCGAGGCTGGAAGAAGCATCTTCAAGAATCAGATCACCTTGAAATGTCAGGTGACTTCCGACGCTGACCTCAACACGACCCCCGACAAGTGTCGTATCGCCATTGATGTTCGCGTTGCCCATCGTGGATCGAATCAAGCCAGAGCTGGTCAGCCCGGCGTCAGCGGTCAAACTGGCGCTTTCGCTCAGATTGATTTCCCCAAGATCACCGATCACCAACGGGCCTTCGGTGACAAGCGATCCACCTGATTCCAGATTCAGATTGGCCTCGCCCAGCGATCCAATCACCGCCATCCCGCTGTTATTCCAGATGGATCCGGTGCCCGAAACATTCACCAAGCCTGCAGAACCGACGTCGCGCGCGATCGTGGACCGGTGGGTGGAGAGAGTTCCGCCGGCAAGCACGTTGACGATGGCGTCGCCTTGGGAGCCAACCAACAGGAGCCCCTCATTGGACCAGGCTGATCCAACACCAGTGATGGTGACAGTGCCGGTAGCTTCGGATTCTCTACCAATGGTTGCACCAACACTCGAGACGGAACCGGAATCTTGAACCATTAAATTTCCAGTACCCCGATTGGCGACGATTAAGTTACCTGAATTCAACCACTGCGATTGTGATCCGGTCACGTTCACGCTCGCCTCGGCGGTCTGATTGAATCCAACCATTCCGCGTTGCCCCGAAACCGTTGCCCCAGCTTCGATTTCCAATGTGCCGACCCCGTCGAATCCAACGTACGTTGTTCCTGCGCCGATAATAGCGAGTCTGGAGTCGTTGCCGCGAACGGTTGCTTGTCCAGAGTGGCTTGCATTGAGCCCAAGATAAATGTTGCTGTCGGTAACGGTCATTGAGCTGCCGTTCTCAATCCGCAGGTCGACATTCTCAAAACCCAGCAACGATTCACGTGGGTCAGTCGCTGTAAAACCTGAATTGCTGACGATCAAGCCTGACCGTGTCGTGATATCGTCTCCGACGCGCACGGTGGCGGACTGATCGATCGACAGGCTTCCGCTGCCTGCTCCCTCCACGGGAATGAACCGACCGATCGATAACGCTCGCAGGCTCACCAGTTCGGAGTCGTTTCCTGACACTTCCACGGTTCCATGCCCGTTCTCCGATGCACCGACAATCGTGATTTCACTCGTCACGCTGCCGCCATCGAATACGTTCAAGCTTCCGATTCCGGTCTGTCCGACATAAAGCAGGAAATGATTGTTCCAGCTTGATCCTTTTCCTTTAACGCTAACGGTCCCTTGTGCGGTGACGTTATCAAGATCGCCATTCGTTCCGACCACCCCGTTAGTGGAAACGATTGACCCTCCGGATTGAACGTCAAGCTGAGCCATGCCTTCACTGCCAACGGTCAAATCCCCGTCAACTTGCCACAAAGAGCCTGTGTCCAGAACAGTAACGTTTCCACGGGAGAGTCTCGATACGCCAAGGTATGAATCCTCGCTGTGCACCATGCCGCCGTCTCGGACGGTAAGTTGGCCGATTCCATTTCTTCCAATGAGTAAATCATTGTCGATTTGCCAAACTGAGCCCTCGCCAGTGACTTCCACGGCACCGACACCTGCTCCCATCTTTCCGATGCTGCTTAGACCTGTGATAGAACTTGCACCTTCGGCGATCAACAGGTTTCCGTTTGCTGAATAACCGATGTCCAACGCCTCGGGGGCTGTCAATATTGAACCTTGCCCAACAACGTCAACCCTTCCAGTTGCATTGGTTACAAGCCCGATCCGGGTCGACAGGCTTTCGACGGCGCCGCCATCTGAGATCGTCAACACGCCACTGTTTCGTTGGGCGACCTCAAGGTCATTGGAGAGGTTCCATCGCGAGCCATCGCCCGTAACTGTCACGACACCTGATGACCCCGGTTGTACGCCCAACAGACCAAAATCGCTCGATACCATTCCGCCAGAGTCAACCAGCAGTTCTCCGTTGCCTTCATTCCCAACCACCAGGCTGCTCGCGGTTTGCCAGTGCGATAGGTTGCCGGTTACGACCGCCGAACCTGACGAAGTGCTCTCCACCCCGATTGCTGAAACATCGGCGGAAACATGACCACCCGCCTCGATACGCAGGGTTCCTTCGCCCGATTGTCCAATGACAATTGATTGCGTGTTGTTCCATTGGGCATTGGTGCCGGACACCGTAACGTTTCCTGATGAACCGTCGGCAACTCCAATACTGGAGAAATCGGTCGATACACGTCCCCCGTTTTCGATCCGCAATTCACCGTGCCCCAGTTCACCAACGCTCAGGCCATTACTCACGGTCCATGACGAATTTTCACCACTGACGTTGACGGTTCCATCCGCGTCGGCGTTGAAACCGATCACAGCGAAATCCGATTCCACCGTCGCCCCTGCAGCGACATTCAACGTTCCTTCCCCGCCGAAACCGATACCGGCGAAACCTGTGCCGGTCAGTCGCGATTGGTGACCCACAACATCTGCTCTACCGACAGATCCGACGTTCTCAGCGATGCCAAGCGTATTTGTTATGACCTGCCCCGAATTGGAAACAGATAACGTGCCCGTGCCCGCTTTGGCAACGAGTAACGTTTCGGTTATCTCCAGCGTTGAATCGATTCCGGAAATCGTCAACGTGCTCAAATCGTTCTCGTTGGAGTTTGATCTGCTGGCGATATCGCTGTTCGAAGCGATCACGCGACCACCGTCACGAATGTTCAAATGGCCGTTTCCGCGAGCTCCAACTTCCAAAAGCTCACTCAGCTGAAACAATGAGCCGTCCCCGCTGACTGTCACGCTGCCGTCAGATTCGCTTGCCGTACCGATGTAACCGAACGTCGCGCCGGTGAAACCACCCTCCAGAACACTCAATGAAGCTGGTCCGAACAGACCGATGGTCAGGCTGTTCGAATTTTCCAAGCGTGTGCCCTCACCGCGAACTTCTACAGAAGCAGCGGCTTCGTTGGGAACGATAGAAAATTCTGGATCTAAAATAGTCGCACCTGTCTCCGCGACGGCACCGGCTTCCAATTTCAGCGAGCCGGAGAGTCGAAATGACCCCGCCCCAATCCCTTGCGTCAATCTGGAGCCTTCACCGAGCGTCAAACTCGCGTTCCTACCATTTTCGTATTGAAGTGGGCCATCGAGCAACAAATGAATCCCTTTGACTTCCAGCGACGTGTCTGCCCCTGCCAACGTCAGTCCGTCCGAAAGAGTCAGAGTTGCCTGCTCGCTGGAAAGATTCTCGAACATCACGTTCCCATTGCGAACTTGAAGCTGTTGCACGGTCTGATCTCCTGTCGTCGTATCCCAGAAAACTCCGTAATCCTCCGCTTCTGAAAATCGGACAATCTGATCGGCAGACGGCGACAAGCCGGTGCTCCAGTTCGTGCCCTGCTGAAAAATCGCCGACGATCGGTCATTGCTGGTGTTCAGCCAATCGGCGATCTCTTGAGCGTGAATGTCCTTTGCAAACGCTAAGGTAAACGTGACAGCCAACAACAGGATGATTGTGAGTCGGAAGAGTAGTGCCCGTGAGCGAGTACGAGACAAGGCGTTGATACGTCGCTCGTTCGACAATTTGGAATCAGGCATTGTTTTTTCAAGGCAGGAGGAACTGCAGCGTCTTAAGAAAGAGGGAAGTGAGCAGATTCATCAACGATGACGACGGTCGCGCGAAACATCAACGTAGATCGATTTTCGACCGGATTGTCTACCCTCGCTTCACTAGTTTACCACGGATGGCATGATCGAGGTGTTCGCATTTTTACTGCCCGTGTTCTGATCACCAAAAACCGATGAAAGCTGCTGGCCTCGCCGTTTTTCAACCTCAAGTTTCCGGATTGGCAACACGATGGCACTCGCGTTTGCTTGCATGAAACAGGAAGGACGACCCGAACGTCGATTGAAAAAGAAACACCGGTCACTTCAAATTCCCCGGTAAATACACGTCGGCAACGTCTTACAGCCACACTACATTTTTTGCGCGGTCGTTCCTGAGAGATGGACGTTTTGGTAAGCCATTTTGACACGGTTGGGCCGAACGCCGTCTATTGATATCCTAGTTTTTGATGAGGAATCCGTTTCAACAATCCGCTCCCTTTCGCCCACTGGTGCTTTCTCTGGTGGCTGGTTGCCTGACGGCGTGCTCGATCGATTGGCCGACGCCAGTGTCTGTGCAGAAAGATCTGAGTGTTGCGTATCCATGCCAATCAAGATCTTGCGGCTGTAAGGACGCGAATCAGTGCTGGGCGTCATGCTGCTGCTTCTCTGACGCCGAAAAACTGGCGTGGGCGAAGGCAAACAACGTTTCGCCACCTGAATGGTTTATGCAGAAGATGGCCGCAGAAAAAGTGGCGGCCCGAAAAGCCGAAGCCGTCGATAAAGCGACCGTTCCGCAGAAATCGGTGTCAAGGCAAACGAGTAGCTGCTGTTGCTGTAAGAGCAAATCAGACGACTGCCAGCCGAAGATCGCTGAATCAACCGCAGATTCAACAACGGTTGAAGTGTACTTGAGTGTTCGACAGCAGCGTGGCTGCAACGGACAACTTGATTTTCAGTTGCAGCACCTGGTGTACCCGTTGCCGGAGGTTCCGCTTGAAGAACCCGAGTTGCAGCTTCCTCATTTCGTCAGGTTCGTGCCAATTCTTTCGGACTACGATCCCGGCCCGCCGACGCCACCGCCGCGTCTTTCTTCGCAGTCTTGATTTTTGAAGTTAGCTGACCATCAGTACGGTTCGGACATACCCGAGCGCGTACCGCACGGCTGTGCTGACTTTGTCTTCAGATCATCAAATGTGAAAGGAACGCACCCATGCGCGCAAATTGTGTGATGGGACGGCGGCGATGTTCGTATCGCGGATTCACTCTGGTTGAGCTGTTGGTTGTGATTGCCATCATCGGCATTCTGATCGGCATGCTGTTGCCAGCGGTTCAATCCGTCCGTGCGGCGGCCAGAAGTACGTCGTGTAAGAACAAGATGCGTCAGATTGGATTGGCCATGCACATGTTTGCCAATTCTCACGACGGTAAATTTCCGTGGACCAGTCATGCGGGCACTGAACTGTCGTGGCTGGAGACATTGAAATCTTACACGGAGAACGTCGAGTCCCTTCGGGCTTGCCCCGACGATCAACGAGCCGAGCAATGGCTGGAGGAACAACGCCGAGGAACCAGCTACCTGATCAATAATCTGGTGGCCAATAAGAAAATCGATGCTGCGGTAACGAATCTGAATTACCTGCGGAGTACTCACGATCTGATTGTGTTATTCGAAGGTGCTGAAGATTACGAGTTCACGAATGATCACGTGCATTGCTCTGATTTTTATCTGCCGTTTCGAGTGAAAAAGAACCTGGTGTGGGAATTCATGCAGCAGGAAATCAACCCGGAACGTCATTTCAAGGCGAGCAATTATCTGTTCGCCGATGGACATGTCGCGACGATCGCGTCAGAAACCGTGCAGGATTGGACTCGGCAGGATATTGCTGCAGGGACTAATTTTGCTCAACCGAATAGTGCGGGAATTTATGCCTTCGAATAGGTCGGAAATTTACCGGTGGCAGCCGAACGTCGGTGCCGCAAAGCTTTTAAAAATCTGCTCGGAAAGAGCATCAATATAAGGAAAGAGAAAATGAACTTAGTTAGAACTACTTATGCAATCGTGATGTTGGTGAGTATCACCGCCGTTGCCAGTGCACACGATGGAAAACGGATTGAGATCCTTGTGCAGGACGACAAGATCGTGGGGCAGGGTTATCTGTTCAGCGGCGATGGTATGCCAAGCGACGATGGAGGCGGAATCACTCGCCCGTATCAGAACGCGATTCACAGCCATTTCACTCAGGTCGGGAGTCTTCCTATCTACAACAATGTTACGGGTTTTGATTTGCGAGAATCGGAGCCATTCGACGGCGCCGATCTGATTCTGACTTTGACGGGGGCCGGTAAATGGGCCAATCCGCCGGTTCAGGATGGAACGCGATTGGCACAGGATTTTGGAACGCCTCAGCTTTCCCCGCTTGATCCTGGTGAGAATATTGAGGTGGGCTATGAGTTTCAACCGGATATCAGTACGGATTCACCGGGCAGTTTCACGTTGGTCAGCTCGGTCTCAGGGCCGGCAACCGACATTGACCTCGCGCCATTAGTCGAATTTGATCCATCGGGATCGATTTATTATCTGGAGTGGACGCTGTCGACGACTCAGCCGGGAATTTCGAATAGCGACAGTATCTACACGATCCTTTCGCCACCCGGAATGGGGCCGGTTCAGCGAATGCACTTTCAGTCGCTGGCTCTGGAGCGACATCTTGGCGTTCAGGCAACTGCGGTTCCCGAACCCGGAAGTCTGACCAGCCTAGTACTGGTTGGACTGATGATTGCTGCACGTCGAAAACGATAGCGGCGATCGGCGATTGAATCGAGTCTTTAAGCCGGGTTCATTCGTGAACCCGGTTTTTCGATGCTGAGGAAGGCAATATGACTTTGACTGCACCGTTTGTAGTAGAGTCTTCAGGCTCTTTAGAAGCGTTGTCCGACCCTCGATAGGCTAAAGCCAATACTACAAACCTGTTTTTCAAGGAAATGTTTCAGGTCTCGTATTTTTCTCGTTGCTCAATTCTCCGCCAGTTGCTGTTCGGCTTCCACGATCGCAGCATCAATCTGCTCGGCCGGCATGCCCAATGCTTCGCCCAATGAGGCGAGAACTTTCCATTCCGACGGATCGAGTGGTCCGTCAGCGACCCCCATCTGCCACGCCGCTTTGATCATTTTGCGTTTCTGCCAATCGTCCAGCGTTGTATTCACCAGAGCCAGAGCTTCCATTGACGCTTCGATTCCATGCGTCTGCACATGCTCAATTTCATGATTCAACTGGTCGGGATCCGGTAGGACGTCAAAGTTCTTCTTGAAAAGCTGGATCATCAACTGCCTGTCTGATTCCTGCACGATGCCTTTTGAGACGAGCATCGGGATCATGGCAAATTGGCGAATCATCCAGTCGATCTGATCGATGTCATCAAGTGATTCTTCGGCAGGCCATGATCCATCCAGAACACCGGCCGGATATTTTGACTTGCAAACGCTGCACCGTACTTCTTCATCGCCACCTTCCCACGTAAGTGGAACAATCGGGATGAAATAGAGCGTGATAAAGTTTCGGACTCCCCGCAGGCGGTACTCTGTTGTTCGCTGGCAATCGGGGCAATCAAAGAGGCCTGTATCTCGCGTCATACGGACGCCACGGAAACCAAAGATGATCATCTTGAATGCTACTGATTTTGAATAAGAATTAACCCGGATATTTCATCATGGAGGTAGGCCGTAACACGCAACCCCCTTCCATTCTGGAACTTCGGTCTCGGTTTTGATAACATTCAAATCGACAGACTGTTTTTGAAAACACTCAGGTTTGCATCGTTACGGCATTGTTTTCGAGACCTTGTTACCGGCCTACGAAATGTTCGGATTGAGTATTCAATTATTCGCGGGCGAAGTGCAAGTTCAATGGTTCAGTCAATTTTAATTGATTGATCGAGTCATCTGAACGTGATCAATTCCGGCCTCTTGATAGACTTCACCTTGCTCGATGAACCCATGTTCGCGATAGAAGGACAAGGCGTGGAGTTGAGACGAAAGCGTCAACGTCGCAATGCCCTTTGCAGCTGCTAAAGCAACCAGCTGCTTGAGAATCGCTGAGCCAACGCCTTTTCTTCTGGCAGACTTCAGCACGGCCATGCGACCGATCTTGCCTGTGGGGGAAATTCTGCCGGTGCCGATTGGGTTGCCGTTCTGATCGACAGCAATTACATGATGATTCTGATGGTCATTGAGATCGAATTCAAGATCTTCTGAGACACCTTGCTCGACAACGAAGACTTCATCCCGAATGGCCCGGACGGATTCCGCATCAGAATCCCA
>CAYXWX010000009.1:27852-75130 GCA_964468915.1 uncultured Pirellulaceae bacterium | reverse complement strand
CTAACAGCGACGAGAAAAGTTTCTGTCTCGTTCGGACTTGGTGCGTTCATCGTCGTCGCGGTTGCAGCATTGTAAAATGCGAATCCTCCAATCGAAACCGGGTGTAGAATGTTCCTGAATGAAGTTTTCATTATCCGGTTGTTCCCGCTATGTGTTCAGCATGGTTCAATGGGATGAGGGAAATCTCTTGTTTGGATCCCTGTTTAGAACCGCCAAAAGTCACTCAAGCGAGCCAGTCATGCCAGAACCGAAATTCCCGTCGACACGTATGCGACGTGTGCGTCAACACGATTGGTCTCGTCGAATGGTCGCTGAACATCGTTTGGATGTCTCCGACCTGATCTGGCCGGTTTTCGTGCAGGAAGGACAGCATCAGCGCACTCCCATCGCTTCGATGCCAGGCGTTGACCGTTTGTCGATCGATTTGTTGGTCGAAGCCGCAAGGGAAGCTCGCGACCTTGGAATCCCTGCGATTGCACTCTTTCCAGAAACCAACCCCGACACCAAATCCGACGATGCGGCCGAAGCATTCAACTCAGGCAATCTCGTTTGCCGCGCTGTTGAACAACTTAAATCGGAAGTCCCCGATATCGGAGTCATTTGCGATGTGGCGCTTGATCCGTACACCAGCCACGGACAGGACGGACTTGTGCGAGAAGGAGTCGTTGTCAACGACGAAACGTTAGAAATTCTGTGCAAACAGGCAGTTACGCAAGCTGCGGCCGGATGCGACGTGATCGCACCCTCCGACATGATGGACGGCCGGGTCGGCGCGATTCGAGCTGCCCTCGATGACGCAGGATTTCAACACGTGATGATTCTTGCTTACGCTGCGAAGTATGCGTCTTCATTCTATGGTCCATTCCGCGACGCGATTGGTTCGGCCGGCAACCTGTCCAGCGGAAACGTTCAGGGCGGCGGCAAACACACTTACCAGATGAACCCGGCAAATGCCGATGTGGCGGTTCGAGAGGTCGCGCTGGACATCGCAGAAGGCGCAGACATGGTGATGGTAAAGCCCGGCATGCCGTACCTTGACATTGTGCGGGATGTGAAACAAACGTTTCAGGTGCCAACGTTTGCCTATCAGGTCAGTGGCGAATACGCGATGATGTGTGCGGCATTCGAGAACGGGTGGCTGGATCGAAATCCCGTGATTCTCGAAAGTCTGTTGGCTTTTAAACGCGCGGGAGCCGATGGTGTGCTGACGTATTTTGCCGTTGAGGCTGCTCGGCTGATGAAAAAAGCTTGATCGAAGCCAGACGCTGATCTGAATTCGCACAGTTGGCTACTGAAGGCTGGTGTCTGCTTCGTTGGCGTCTGCTTGCCGAAGCTCACGGACTTGCTGTTGAGGCTTTTCGGCAGAGAATGCTTCGCCAGCGGCCAATAACTTGATCGTTGCCACGTCGTCGATGCTCTCGAAACTGAGTAACTGGCGTTGGTCAGAAGCGTTAAGCGGAACGAACATACCACAAACTCTCCACCCATTGGACTGACGAACAACCTGCCATGTCAAAGAGATCGGAAATGTCTCACCATTCATCGTTTCTGTAATCAGGCAGTCAACTTCGGCAGAACGGTTGAACTGATCGGTAAAGTGGGCCGAGTGAACGGTCGTTGTGGCATCGGGTCCGCTGATTGGTTCAAGCTTCAAGTTGGCATGATGTGTCGTCGTCAGGGCAACTCGGGTGAGTAGATTCTCGGCTCCGATTCGATCGCCATTTTGCAATCGCTTGATGAAGGCGCGGCAAAGGGATTCGGGCGATTGAGTTGCTGGATCGACGGTCAAACTGTTGGCAGCGGGCGAGCTGGCCATGGCTGTTTCGGCTGCCACGGAATGGATGGGCTCGGTCCGCTTGATTGGCGTGGCGACAGCTGTTTTTTCGGCGTCGACCTGCTCGCTGGCGATTTCACCTCGGTTGCAGCCAACACTTAAAACGATGGATGCCAGCACACATACAGACAGCACTTCCGAGACGATTCGTTCTCGGGAATGTCGAATGCGTAGCAGGAAATAGAATAAAAGCAGTCCGATCATCGAGTTGGGCCTTCCGTCCCGGATCCAGTGCGGCGGGAGTATGGAAAGATTGGGTGGATGAGGCAACAGCGATTTCGGGTTTTCGTCCCGTTTGAACGTGCCCATCCGCGTGATACAAGGTCTATCGTCATTTTCCGTCAAAAACGAAAGTTTTGGATGTTGCAGTTTGCCAAAATCATCTGGGCTTCCCCGAACACGTTGCTTGGGCTGACCGCAGGTTTGTTGGCGGTGCTTTCTGGCGGGCGAGGTCAAATTCGTGCTGGGTGCATCGAGTTTTATGGTGGACTGTTGACCTGGACGCTAAAGCGAATGCCTTTGACGGGAGGTGTGCTGGCGATGACACTCGGGCATTGCGTGATTGGTCAAACGGAGTCTGGCCTGGCGATCGCTCGGGAGCACGAGCGAATCCATGTTTCTCAGTATGAGCGTTGGGGACCATTCTTTCTTCCAGCGTATCTGGTTGCTTCGGGTTGGCTGTGGTTAACAGGACGAGATTGTTATCGAGAGAATCCGTTCGAGGTTGAAGCTTACGCAAAAGCCGATCCCGGCGTTGAGATTGTGAGCGACGATGAACCAAATGGTGGATGAAAGCGTTATTAATCAATGTGCAGGTGTGTCAGACCAATCGCCTTCCACTACGCCTTGTCTTTCCGCACTGCGTGTTAAAATGACAGGAGCAACAGGTTGCGGGTTTTTCCTGGTTTTTTCGATTTTTCGAAAGTTGCACTCCAACGTGCTCGCTGTGATCTGCTTGAGCGTTTTTGAATGGAAATCTTGATGCTGATTCAATGGCCAATTTCACGTCTGACGAGCATTTGGTGCTCGTTGTTATTTGCGATGGCGATCTCAACGTTCACTCAACCTGCAAGTTGCTACGCTGCCGACTGGTCTGAGGACATCAATGCAGCGGTCGAACAGGCTGCAGTGAACGACAAAGATTTGATGATCCTTTACACAGGTTCTGACTGGTGTCCTCCCTGCAAGTTACTTGAAAAAGAAGTTCTGTCGCAGAAGGATTTTTTGAACGAAGTTGATGCTCACTATGAGCTCGTAAAACTTGACTTTCCTCAACAAACTGAACAGGCACCAGAAATTGCTCAACGCAACGCGGAGTGGGCTCAGCGGTTTGGCATTGAGGGGTTTCCAACGATCGTTTTGACGGATGTTTCTCTGAAGCCTTACGCGTTTTTGGGTTATGAAGAAGGTGGGTTTCAGAACTACCTTGCGGTCGTCGAAGAGGCGCGTCAGTTGCGAATCGCTCGGGACGAAAAACTGAAGCAAGCCGGGGCTGCTGAATTCAGTGAAAAGGCCAGACTGCTGGACGAAGCGATTGGCGGCATGAAGGAGGAATTGGTTCGCGTCTATTATTCCGATGTGATTGAGAAAATCGTCGAACTGGCTCCCAAAGACGAATTCGGTCTGCGAACCAAATGGAATGGGCAGGCAGAAGCCGAAATCCGCAAGATGATGCTGGCTGACATGCTGATGGTTTCTCGAATAGAGAGACCCGATCGTGCGATCGAGTTTATCGATGATGTGCTAAACCAAATCGAGTTCTCCGACCAGCAGAAATTTGAAGCGTTACAGATCAAGCTCTCTCTGGTGCGGCAGTTGCAGGAACCTGAACTTGTCAATTCGCTGATGGATGAAATGCTGGCGATTGAAGGATTGACCGATGACACTCGACAACGTCTGCTGGTCAAACGGCTGCTGTTGATGGTTGGGGCCGGGCAGAAAGACAACGCGACTGAACAGCTTCAACAGGCGTTGGAGAAGTACCCGGGTAGTCCATGGCTGTTGATGGCAAAGGGCGATCTCGAAGAGGCGGATGAGAAATTTGAACAGGCCGTTTCAACTTATTCATTGGCTCAAAATTCCGCGCGAGCCAACCCTGACTTGCTGATTGATATCGTCGGAGCCAAAGCAGACGCGTTGTTTGGTTCCGGCAGAAAGGCTGACGCGTTGCAAACGCTTGATAACTTTGCGGAAGATACCCGAATGCCACCTGATCTCCGGGCGGAAGCGTTGTTACACAAGTCGATGCTGATGCGGGATATGGGCCGAACACGGCAGGCTCGATTGGCCGAAAACCGAGCGATCGAAGTGGCAGAATCTGCTCAAGAGAAGGCTGAGACTCAGAAAGTCATTGAAAAAATGCGAGCAAAATTCCGTAATGACTGACTTTCGCCTGTTTTTGGTCATATTTTGGGCGAGCTCAGGAGCGAGTTGAGCCAACGGAAAGAATGTTCCACGTCGGTGCGTCGAACAGTCATCGACGGCCCAAATCCACGGCTGACTCAAGTGAAACAGGATCTGATCATGCAACATGTTACCAATCAAATTTCACGCATGCCGAAGTCAGGGCGAGTGTTTTGTCTGGCTATTTTGCCGGTTCTGATCGGTTGTGGCCAGGCAAATGTTCCAGTTGCATCCGTAAAACTGCCTTCGTTGAACAAGGTCTCCGAACAGAACTCGACGGAAACGTCTGAGTCAAGCAAACAGAAAGCGAGAAAAATGGAAACCGCAACCTTTGGAGCCGGCTGTTTTTGGTGTGTTGAGGCGGTGTTTCAAAAGCTGAAAGGTGTGGAGACGGTTCGATCAGGTTACATGGGTGGAAGAACCATCAACCCAACCTACGAAGACATTTGCACTGGCCTGACTGGGCACGCCGAAGTGATTCAGATTGAATTTGACCCGGCAGTGATCTCCTTTGCCGAATTGCTGGAGGTTTTCTGGTCCACCCATGATCCGACAACACTCAACCGCCAGGGAAACGACGTGGGGACTCAGTATCGCTCCGCCGTCTTCTATCACAACGAAGCACAACAGGCGACTGCCCAGCAATACAAAAAGGAATTGAACGGAGCAAACGCGTTCCCCAACCCGATCGTGACCGAAATTGTTCCAGCGGTAAAGATGTACGTCGCCGAGGACTATCACCAGAACTATTTCAACAACAATCCCAACCAGCCATACTGCCGCGCAATCATTCCGGCGAAGCTCGAAAAGCTGAAAAAGGTTTTTGCCGACAAGTTAAAAGAGTCTGAGTGATCGACTTGAGCTGCGATCGGTGCAATCGAGCCTATGTCCAAAACAGCTGCCGCTTGCAATCAGCAAGGGTTGGTAGTGCGTGGGCGACGGTTTGCGGCGGGCTACCCGTCAGCTGACGCCAGCTCTTCAGCCGGCCAGCGTTTGACCAGGCTCCCGTTTTGAGCCGCTGTTTGATCGGCGGGCTGGTATGCGCGGCGGTGCTGCATCGTTTTTCCAACGTTAGCTGCGTTGTTGAGCATCAGGCGGCTTTCTCCCATCTCCCAGGGAGCCATGTAGGCGTTGGCAAGTCGGTCGACCTCTCGAAAATAGGACCTGCAGGATTCCGCGTCCATTTCTTTCCGCACGAATCGAGTGATCCTTCCCTGAATCGAGTCCCATTGTTGAACCGGCGGCCAGGCATCACGCGATTGGCAAAAGATTTCTCTGGACTTCAGCATTTCCTCGTCGCGAGCCAACGATTCAGGTAACGCCTGAAGCATCGCCGAAATGACATCGGCAAACGGAGCGATCGCGGTAGCAACCGTTCGGGCGACATCCTGATGCGGTAGCCGAATTTCGACGAATCTTGGTTTTGTGGGACAACTGCAACCGTCGTGATGGTAATACTCCGCCTGGCTGAGTTTTACTTTGCTCGACTTGCCTCGAACCTTGCGATACGTGGAATGTCTGGTCAACACGTTTTTGCAGATGATCAATTTCTCTCCTTCAACCAGTTCCCAAAACGAACTGCGATTAGCTTCATTCAGCAAATGCCGGTGGAGGTAATCGGCTTCGTTTTGACCAATGACTTCGTGAATCGTCAGCCCGAACTCGTGGTCTCGAGAGACCGAGAGCAGCATTCGGTCGGGCCCGAATTCGAATTCATAACGTGAAGTCTGGTTCGTCGAGTTGACGGAGGGTGAGTTGGTCATTGAGCGAGAGTCTTGATCGTTTCTTTCCGAAAGTTATATCGGGGCTGGCGACGTTTAAGGATTTTTGTGGTTGCTTGATTTATATCCTGCCATTGTTAAAAGCAGCACTTGAGTTAAGATTCTGCTTGTTGAAACCGGGTCTCAATAAGCGGTGGCGGGGAGATATTCGTCGATGAGCGATTTAGCTCAATCTATTCCAATTCAGGACTTGCAAACAGGCTCTCGCGCTCGAGTTGCGGAATTATCGGGAGACTCTGACGAAGTTGTTCGTCTCGCTGCATTGGGTATTCATGAAGGCATCGAGCTATCCAGTCTTCGCAATGGTTGCCCCTGCATCGTTCAGTTTGGTTGCTCACGGATGTGTATTCGAACGTCGGGGCAATTACGCGTCATGGTGACACCAGTATCTTAGCTCGGCCGATCCATCCAGAATTTGTTTGGCGATACGCTCGACTCGCCTGGCCGAAAATAGCACGTCTGAGTTTTCTACCTTAATCGTTGGATCATCGTCCGTTGTCCGGGAACTTTGATTCGGATCACCTCGAATGACAAAAACGAATTCGAAAAAGTTGTCCAAGCCAAAAGTTGATAAGGACGGTCGTTCGATGGAATCTGTTGGTGCCCAGACGGTGATTCTGCTGGGTAATCCCAACACGGGTAAGTCGACGCTGTTCAACGCGTTGTGTGGTCTGAAGCAACGGACAGGAAACTATCCCGGTGTTACGGTCGAGCGACGCGACGGAACGTTCGAGGAAGGCGGCAAACAATTTCGTCTGGTCGACCTGCCTGGGACATACAGTTTAGCACCAGAATCACCTGACGAGATGCTCTCGGTGAACGTGTTGCTTGGTCGCCCGCCGGCGAATACAAAACCGGATTTGATCGTATGCGTTGTCGACGCGTCCAATCTTGAGCGAAATCTGTTTCTGGTCAGTCAGATTCTTGATCTCAATCAACCCACGGTCGTCGCGCTGAATATGACCGACATTGCGGCCAGGAACGGGCAGTCGGTTGACGTTGGCGAGCTTTCTCGGATCCTCGGAGTGCCCGTCGTTCCGATTCAGGCGAAGCGTCATGAGGGTATCGCAGGATTGAAGAATGAGATCGCCGCAGCCATCAACCAACGTCCCGCGAAGATTCATGATCCGTTCCAGAGCGAAGTTGCGGAACGAGTTGCTCAGTTGGAATCAGTTTGTCCAACCGATTGTGGGCCGGTCCGATTCGTGATCACTCGGTTGCTGTTCGACGCGAACGGCTTTATGAGCCAGCAGCTGGGCGAATCGCTGAACGAGAAAACGCTTGAAGCGATCAAAGTCCAGCAGACCCAGATGCGGGCCGAAGGGTCGTTTGCCGTGGCCGAGTCGAATTCGCGTTACCAATGGATTCGCGATAATCTAACGTCGGTGACAAAGCAGCATGCTCCACGTAGTCCGACTGTTTCTGATCGCGTTGATCAGGTGTTGACTCATCCGTTTTGGGGCTTGATCATCGCGGCGGCAACGATGATTTTCTTGTTTCAACTGGTGTTCTGGGCAGCTGAGCCAGCGTCCATGATGATCGACTGGATGACTGGCGGGGCATCATCAATTGTGGACGACCTGTTTGTGCGACTCACGGGAGCAGCGGACGGGCCCTTGCATTCGTTGATCATCGACGGGTTGATAGCCGGCGTCGGTGGCGTGTTGATTTTTTTGCCTCAGATCGTGTTGCTTTTTCTTTTGCTGGCGATCATGGAAGATTCCGGATATCTTGCTCGTGCTGCCTTTTTGACTGACCGCTATTTGTCTCGACTTGGACTGAGCGGCATCACCCTGATTCCACTTTTATCTTCTTTTGCCTGTGCGATTCCGGGAATTATGGCCGCTCGGGTTATTCGTGATCCGCGTGAGCGATTGATCACGATTTTGATTGCTCCGTTGATGAGCTGCAGTGCTCGATTACCTGTTTACACATTGCTGATTGCGGCGTTTGTGCCCGCGACCACATGGTTTGGATTCGGGCTGCAAGGCCTGACTATGTTTGCAATGTACCTGGTCGGAATCATCACGGCCGTTTGTGTGGCATGGGTGTTGAAGCGGACGATCCTGAAAACAGGGGCGTCGTCGTTTGTGCTGGAGCTGCCCACCTACAAGTTGCCGTCATTTCAAAATGTGTTTTTGAAGGTCTGGCAGGGAGCGTCGTCGTTTGTCAAAGATGCGGGAACCGTTATCGTGGCCGCGACAATTATTGTCTGGGCGGCTGCCTATTTTCCTCGCGACATGTCGACGGTGCCACCTGCGTTGGTTGAAAGTCAACAAGTGTTGCTGAATCAAATGGAAGATCCTGATCTTGCCGAAATGGATCGAGAAACGATCTCGAGGGAACTGAATGTTTTGGATGGTCGAGTGCAAGGGCATCTGCTTCGTTCCAGCTATCTGGGACAAGCCGGAGCACTCATTGAGCCGTTGGTCAAACCACTCGGCTGGGACTGGCGGATCGGCAGCGCGGCGATCGCCTCGTTTCCGGCTCGTGAAGTGATCGTTTCAACGATGGGAGTCCTGTTTGGGCTTGGTGGAGACGTGAATGAGGAGTCTCCCTCGCTGAACGAATCAATCAAGCAAGCGACGTGGGAAGGGAGTGACCGGCCGCTGTTCACGTTGCCCGTCGCGCTTTCGATCATGGTGTTTTTTGCTTTGTGTGCTCAATGTGTGTCGACACTGGCTGTGATCAAAAGAGAAACCAATTCGTGGTTCTGGCCGATATTCACATTTGTCTACATGACAGCGCTTGCATACATTGCAGCGCTGATCACCTATCAAATCGGGCGATTGTTTTTGGCATGACGTTTGACTTGCAAACCACGTTGGCGCTGACGATCGTTGCATTGGCAACCGCGTGGATGCTGCGTCGCCTGTTGTTCTGCGGGAATGGGAATACTGCGTGTGGTCCATGCAAAGGTTGCTCGCCAGACGCATCGGTTTCGCGAACGCAGGATGACGCGAAACGTCCCAAAAAGATATATCAGCTGACTGAATCGGACCGCTGATTCGGCACCGTTTGAGTCTCCTCCATTTGAGCCGTGTTGTTCGTTGCGGGTGGCAAGTTCTTGACACCAACAAGACGCAAAAACCCGTAGACGATCAGCATGTATGCAAACAGGAGGATGTTCAGCAGAACTCCCTGAATCATCGTGGTAAGTAAAAACGTCAGAAACCGGGCGGTCGTCGAATGAGTTTCCGCGTTGGGTTGTCTTAAGCCAGTCCAGTCCCCACCTGTGATCGCGGACGTTAATCCGAGGGAAAAAATCCCGCAATAGAGGTCCACAAAAACGCCGATCGGGAACAGAATGGAGATAGCCATTCGCGAAATGTATGCGATCCGAGAGGCCCTGCGTTTGGCGCGTTGGGCCATCGCGGATTGGATTTGCGGCGTGAATTCGATCAGACTGTAGCCCGCCACGAAGATCAGAATGCCGACGATCATTCCCAGAACTTCAGGCCCACGCCACCCACCAATCCCGCCACCAAAATAGAAACTTGGTCCGGCTGCGATGCCGCACACGATTAGCCACTTGATGATGACGCTACCCGGAGCAGGTGGAACTAACGGAGGCTGTTCGTCCGCCAGAATTGCTTCGGCAACGGGGGCCGCGTAGGGATTTACGGCTGAATCTTTCGAAGGAACCGGTTGATCGTTCAAGGTCTGACGCTCCAATCGCTCCAAAGGTTGTCCGCATACGTTGCGATTCCGGGCTTGTCGAGCCACAATGTTGTTCAATCGCCCCACACACGTCAATCATGGAACAAACATGGAACTGGATGCTCTGGTCGTTGCGCCTCATCCCGATGATGCAGAATTGGGGATGGGTGGTGCGATTCTGAAGATGCTGTCGGCAGGGAAGAAAGTCGGTGTGCTGGACTTGACCAGCGGCGAACCGACCCCGCATGGATCACCAGAAATTCGAGCCGCCGAGACCGATGCGGCAACGGACGTGCTCGGTTTGACCTGGCGAGAGAATCTTGGGTTGCCGAATCGTAGTCTCGAATCGAGCCTTGAGAACCGAAAGGCGTTGGCGTCAGTATTTCGAACGGTCCGACCGAAATGGCTGTTCGCGCCGTACTGGATTGACGCTCATCCTGACCATGTGGCTGCGACTCAGCTTGTTGAGGCAGCCCGATTTTGGTCAAAGCTGTCGAAGACCGATATGCCCGGTGAACGATTTCACCCAGAGAGAATTTACAACTACTACTGCGTCCATCTGAAAATGCATGCCAATCCCGCGTTTGTGCTTGATATTTCAGACGTTTGGCCGCAAAAAATGGATTCGATTGCTTGCTACGAAAGTCAATTCGTGAAAGGACGCGAGGATATGGACCCTTCATTTCTACAGCAGTTGGAATACGAGGCAGCTTATTGGGGTAAATCCATTGGCGTTAAATATGGCGAGCCCTTTACGTCTCGTGAACCAATTGGTTTGACGGGATTCGCGGAACTAATCTGAGAATCAAGTGTTTTATATTCTTCGGTAAGGTGCCGATTGTAGCTGCTGATTTGTTGATGGAACTGACATGAAAACTACCACCAATCTGGAAAGTAAAATGAACGTGAACGACGAGAATTCCAACAACAGTACCGCCAGTGCAGGCGCGAGCGCGTCTGTTTCGTCACGTCGTCAGTTTCTTCAGAAAGGAACATCGGCGGTTGCGGCTGGAGGCGTTTTTGCTGCTACCTCGACCCCTTCGTTGTCCCTTGCTCGTTCTGCTCATTCGTCAGGATCGGATCGTATCAAGCTTGGATTGATTGGGGCAGGGAACCGCGGTGCGGGTGCGGTGTGCCAGGCAATGAACACGGATAAGTGCCAGGTCGAACTGCACGCGATCGCAGATGCGTTTTCAGATCGCCTTGAGGAAACCCTGCAGACTTGCAAGGAAGAGCACGAGGGCAAGGTTTTCGTTCCCGCGGAACGTCAATTTGTCGGTTTCGATGGCTATCAGAAAGTCATCGACTCAGATGTGGACATGGTCATCCTGGCGACGCCACCAGGCTTTCGCCCGCTTCATTTTGAAACGGCAATTGAAGCTGGTAAACATGTTTTTATGGAAAAACCTGTCGCGGTCGACGCGCCTGGAATCCGCAGGGTGCTCGCGGCGGGCGAGAAAGCAAAAGAGAAGAATCTGGCAGTACAAGTCGGTTTGCAGCGGCGGCACGAACGCGCCTATCGCGAAACGATCGAAAAATTGAAAGGCGGTATCATTGGTGACATGAATTTCAGTCGTGTCTACTGGAATAGCGGTGGCGTCTGGTGCAAGAGTCGCAACCCGAGCCAATCAGAGCTGGAATACCAGATGCGCAACTGGTATTACTTCAATTGGCTGTGTGGTGACCACATCGTCGAGCAGCATATTCACAACATGGACGTGATTAACTGGTTGCTGGATGACTATCCTGTCAAAGCTCAAGGGCAGGGTGGACGCCTTGTTCGCAATGACATTGACCATGGTGAAATTTACGATCACCACATGGTCGAGTACACGTATGCCAACGGTCATAAAATGCTCAGTCAATGCCGACATATTAAAGGCTGTTGGGGACAGGTTGGTGAGTACGTTCATGGAGCAAAGGGCTACGCGAACATCGAAGCCGGTCGAATTTTTGACAACGAAGGAAACGAAATCTTCAAGTGCAAGGAAGGTAAAGGTCAACGTGGAGGACATCAGCAGGAGCACTACGATTTGTTTGAAGACCTTGCCAACGGCAAGATTCCAAACGAAACAGAGTATGGTGCCAAGAGTACCATGACGGCGATTCTGGGTCGGCTGGCGACATACAGTGGAAAGGAACTGCAGTGGGATGACGCGATTGCATCGGAAATTTCACTAGCCGATGTTGACTCATTGAAGACGATGGCTGACTTGGCTCCGCTGACTCCGGATGAGAATCTGCGATACGCGATCGCCAGACCTGGCGACTCGAGCGTCGTGGTGATCGATTGGAAGCCCGGAAAAAAACGCTCGTGATGGTCTGACATTTTTTTGCTCAGCCAGAATCAAGCGGTCATTGGCAGCAAGCCGGTTTTCGCCCGGGCTTGATTTGAGTTAATATACAGCTTCTTCTTTTACGTTGAACGCTGACCCGACTGCTGTTTGTGCACATGAAGCCCATAGTTGGAACTGTCTTCGAAACGGGCAGAATTGATTTCTCGCGCGACGATAACGCGTGGGTTTTCGACATGATCGACAATGGGCTCAAGGAAAATCAGCGTGACCGAATCCGGTTCGATCCCTCTCAGGCTCCGGTGCAGCTGAAATCCGCACCAATCAATCAGGGTGGCGATCCAGATTGGATGCCGGGCATTGAGAGAACGCTGAAGACGGCCGACTCAATCTACTTGCAGTTTCGCAAGGGGATTCTCAGATTTCGGCTGGCCGTCCATCAGGCTGCGGAACATGTTCAATTCGTCACGTTGGGAACTCAGGAGGAAGTTGACCAATATTGCCAGGAGCATTGGCAGAATGGACGATACTTTTACGCGTTACGGAGAGATGCGTTTCAGTTCGTTGTCAACACGATGATCAGTCACAAGGTCGGCTCGGAGCAGTCGTCGGAGTCAATCGCGATTTCCGGGCGCGTCGATTATCAGACCGACTCGGTACGTCCGATGGTCGTGTTCGATTCGACAGGATCATCGGCGCCTGTTGAGATTGTCGAGTGGCGGTCAACCGTGCGGGAAGGCGAGGTAGGCCGCTTCGATCCTGCCAATACGAAGATTCTGTTTCACCTTCGTGCTGCCACGCGTCCACTGACGTTGATGCACGAAGATCGGGTTGAGTTCAAGAACCACGCTTACACATTTGGTGGTGACAAAATGTGGTCGAGGTTCGATCGCCTCGTTTCAAAACGGCTCAAGCGACTGAAATCCGCTGAGAATGAAGCTTAGGACCATCGGTCTTGGGATTGGTTCTGGATTGTTTTGCGTTTTGTGCCGGTTAAACCAATCGTACATGCCCGGCAAGATTTCTCTGCGCTGGCTGGTCGCATCAAGCGGGTCGCTATGACCCGCAAAACGCTGGAATGATTGGATCGGTGTAAGGCGTTTGCCGAACAATTAAAGTACTGTTTTCCGGGCAAATTGTTCGTTGCTTCTCGTCTTCCAACACCCTTGATGACAACAGACTTAAACGATCATGACCGATCCAACTATGATGGCCGCCACGATAACAGCTGACGGCTTTTCCGCTTCTCAATCGATCAATGCCGCGGTGCCTGGTGCGGAACCGTCGCTGCTGGCACCCGGTTCACGGGAGCCTGTCGAAACCAAGTCGCTGTTACAGCAGAACGAAGCGATTCGCGACGCAAAGATTTTGATCATCGACGACGAAGAACTTGTGATCAGGGTCGTGCGGCGTTTTCTGGTTTCGGATGGTTACCAGAATTTCACGACGATTACCGATCCACGACAGGCACTGGCAGAAATCGACCGTGTCCAGCCAGACGTTGTTCTGTTGGATATCATGATGCCCAATGTGACGGGGCTTGATTTGCTTCGAGTGCGTCAGAAAGTGCCGCGACTGCAGCCGATTCCATTCATCATTCTTAGCGCGACCAGTGACAATCAAGTCAAGCGTCAGGCGCTGGAGCTTGGCGCGACTGAGTTTCTGGGCAAGCCAGTCGATCCCAGTGATTTGATCCTGCGTGTTCAAAATGCACTGATCGTGAAGCACCACTACGATTATGTTTCAAACTACGCAAACAAATTGGAAGTGCAAGTTCGCCAGCGAACCCAGCAGATTGAGAGATCACGGGAGCAAATCATCCATTGTCTTGCTCGAGCCGCTGAATATCGCGACAACGAAACCGGTGATCACGTCCTGCGAGTCGGCAAGTATTGCGCGGTGATCGCAGATCAACTTGGATTCAGCGAAGAATACTGCCGGCAAATTTCATTAGCGGCTCAGCTGCACGATGTTGGAAAGATTGGGATTCCCGACTCTGTGTTGCTGAACCCGGGAAAACTGAGCAATGAAGAGTTCGGTGTCATGAAAGAGCACTGTGCTCTGGGGAGCCAGATCATGGAACCCCTTGCATCGGCTGATGCCGAACGAATTCGCCGTCACGCGGAAATGGGTGGGTTCATCATGGATGGAGTTGACTCGCCAATGTTGGAACTGGCGACCACCATCGCAAAAACTCATCACGAGAAATGGGACGGTACCGGTTACCCTCACCAGTTGAAGGGTGGGGAGATACCAATTGAAGGCAGGATTTGTTGCGTCGCAGACGTATTTGATGCGTTATGCAGCGAGCGGCCGTACAAACCCAGTTTCCCGCTAAGGAAATGCCTGGAGATCATGCTCTCGGAAAGAGGAACTCGGTTCGACCCGACCGTGGTTGACGCGTTCTTCGAACGAATCAACGACATTGAGAGGATTCGGACACAGCACATGGACTTGTCCAAGTACGATCAGATCACAGAAATGAAAAGCTGACCGCGCGGTTCTTGCTCACCAATCGTATGAGATGCGGTTGGACCAGTCTCCCATCATTTCAAGGTCAGCTCGATTTCCGATCCAGCTGAGAACGTCGGAATCGATGTTTTGGCTGAGCGAACGGGCCGACCCGTCCGCAAGGCAAACGTTGACTGAGCCGGGGTGAGTGCTGCCAAAGCCGCCAACAACGGTCCCTGAATCTTCGTCTGCCGTTTCTTTTTCTGCATTGTTGTCGGGTGCTCCGAATCTGTTCCGAGTTTTTTTCCGCGTTGTCAGGCTACTTGTATTCCTGAGCGTCGAACGTGTGCCGGACGCCCAGCCGAGGTGCCCTTTTTGCGGAAGCATTTCGCCGATCAGTAGCGTGTTACTTGCACCATCTTTGATATCGCCAAACGTGATAACGCTGTTCAAAAAAAGAACTCCATTGTTGTCTTTGTCGATTGGTGTTTCGCTTCCATGATGGCAGCCAGCGTAGTTGTTGTAGCTGAAGTCGATGTCTCCAAGGGTCTGGTCCCACGAATACGAAGGGCATTGGAACGTTGGAATGTCCATCTTGCGTGCGGCTGCGTTCTCCGGAGCGTAGGCTCCGGCTGATTGGTCAAAATTATTGGCGATCCCCTGCTGCTCAAGGTAACTCAGGAGTTGCACGAGGAAGCTGACATGTTGTCCTTTTGGAACATTGACGATAGGACCCGTTTCATTAATCACCCCTTGAGGCAGGTGCTCGTTTGCAAATTCGTAGTTGTGAATCGCGAGACCAATTTGGACGCAGTTGTTCAAGCAACTTGCTCGACGGGCGGCCTCGCGAACCTGCTGCACGGCAGGTAGCAGCATGCCGATAAGGATTCCGATAATCGCAATGACGACTAACAATTCCACAAGCGTAAACGCTTCAGGGCGACAAATAGATCGATGACGTTTTTGAATAGTCATGGTTGATTCTTCAGGCTTAAGGTAATTTTCAAATATCGGAGTGCACACATCATTCGTCCCGGTTTTCGTCAGGTTGACTTTCCCGCTTGTTCGAAGAGAGCACGAAGTGATGCGAACGTTTAATTGCGAACTGGTTTTTTGGCCGTTGGAGGGTGGCAGAAACTTGAATGACTGACGCCTTGTGGTCCGTTTCATGCTTCTCGATTTCAATTTTAACGGTTCCCGTCTGGCCAGACTTCAATCCTCGACTGACTTTCAGTGTTTGGCCGTCATAGAGAGGGTTCTCTTTCGATTTCTCAATCGCAAGTCTGATTCCCGCATCCAGTAACCATTGCGTTTGTTGAAGATCGCGTTCATTGCGCATTTGTCGACGTTGCTGGAGACTTGACCGAGCCGCTCCCATCATGACGGTGACAGCGAAACCGAGACAAACGAGAACAACGACCAGCACCGAGCCATTTCGATTTTTCAAGCGGACTCTCATTTAGCAGACTCCTCATTCCGTTTTCCGGATGTGCTCGATCCAATCGAATTGGAAGTGTCCGCTTTGGGTGTCCAGCGGCCAAGCGTGGGACTGATGTTCAGAACGTTCTTCCGCTGTTTGTTTTCGTTGTCTTTCGACATGTGGTGGGAATCGATTGCCTCGGTAACCCTCAGCTCGACTTGGGAGTCTTCGATCAGCTTGAATGAAACACTTGCAGCGTTCGGTAGTCTGTAGGTATCGATTGAGGTGATTTCACCAACCGAATTGTAATGCGAGTTTTCAAGCTGGCGTTGATTGAATTTGTAAACGATCTGTTCGCCGTTTGAATTTTCCAGCGACACCGTATCTGGATTGATGACCTGCGCGTCTATTGAGGTCCAGACGCTCAATCGGAAATCTTCACTCAGCTGAGTCAATACTTGTTGCCGGCGATGTTCGGATCGAAAACGGGTGGACTGTTTCATGGTTTGATGAATCCACCCCGTGGCCAACAACAGCATCGCGCTCGACATGCTTGCAACGACTACCGCCTCGATCAAAGATACCCCTGCTCGCGCGGGAGAGCGTTCGAACCGTAATCGTTTCATGATCCAGATTGAGCGTTTCATTGGTTGGTCCCTTCGGTCGCGGAGGGGTGCCAGGCGGAAAGCTGGGTTGAGTTACTCTTTGTCCCGAGTCGATTTTGCCACGTGATTTCAAGCGTAACACGACGGCCGAGCGTTTTCGCGTTCTCGATGGAACCGGATAGTCGCGGTTTGATCAACATCTCCCGACAGGCATCTGAGGCTTCGATCGAGTCAATTGCCCGGGCAACGTTCTGAACGGGGATCGTCGTCAGGCGGTCGAGCTGGTTCGTTAGCTCGTTCAACGCGTTTCGGTGATCATGGACATCCAGCCAGATTCGCGAAACACGAAACGACGACACCGTTACCAGGCTCATCACCGTGGCCATCATCGTGGCTGACACGAGCACCTCTGCGAACGAAAGCCCTGATCGATCTCGTGCCCTTTGACCGCGTGTGGATGCGTTTGGAATGCGAAGTTGTTGTGACATCCTCATAACGCCTTGATGATGTGAATCAACGGAGTAAATATGCCGACGCAGAACAGCAGTACGAGCAAGCCGAAAAAGGTGTTAATCAGCGCAGTGAATAATCTGCTTCTTGTCGCAGACCACGATTGAACTTTTCGCGATTGAGCGAACGCCATCTGTCTGAGCAGCCATGAACGTGTGTTGCTTGAGCTGGCCGTATCAAGTGCCAGTGACTCTTTGTTGGAAAGCACTCCTTCGATACCGAGAGCTTTCCATAGTGACTGTCCATCTTCAGTACGCTTGGAAGCTTTTTCAATTCTCGATGCGATTCGCTTGTTAGGGTGATAGCCAGCAACTTGCTTCAAGTTGTCCGCAAAATCAAGGCCGTAATCTGACAGCCACGCAAGGTTCAACTTTGACTGGACTATCGGTGGATGTTTCAGTTGTTGCCATCGCGTCGAACTGAGTCGTTGGATCAATCGGTGACGGAGAGGAAACCCATAAAAAATCATCAGGAAAGCAAACAGTCCGAAAAAGATAAACCAGTAGTGACAGAAATAGGCTGCCACGAGCATCAAACAAATCGTAACTGTTGGCAGCTCCAACCCAAATTCAGTGAACATTTCCTCGAATTGGGGGATAATAAATAGCATGATAAATGTCATTGTCGACAGAAGGAAACAGCCTTGCCACAGTGCCCATGCGACTCGTTGAAAAGGCGCAAGATCGGTCAGCTTCGATTCGCTTGGGACGTAAATCGGTCGGTTTGCGATCTCGCCAAAAAGCTCGTCGAGTCTTCCTGCCTGATTGGCAACTTTTAATGCGAATACAACCGAGGGTGGAAAATAACCGTGTGCCGATTCGATTGCCTCAATCGTGGATTGGCCTTCGCGCAAACATGAAGCGATCGCGAGCACACCCCGTCGCTTCGATTTTGACAGTTCCCGGGCAAACGCCTCAAGAAATGGCGATGCGTCGACATTCGCGGCTTGAGACTGGGCCAGCAATCCAAGCGTTGTTGCCTGGTTTGGATCGCAAATCAAAAACAGATCGTCGATTCTACTCAAGTCGACTATGCGACGAACGTCCTCGCTGACAAGACTGGCATCAATGATTTCATGGTCACCCATATTACGCTCCTGTCAGGCCCCCGATAATTGAAATCAAAGGCATGAAAATGGAAACGGCCAGCAAACCAACGAACGCCATGATTGCCCATTGGAATGTAAGTGCCAACCATTGGACCCACCAATCACTTCGCGTCAAGATTCGCCGACGATAAGAATCCGCGACCTCGAACAACATGCGATTCCAAGTGGGGTTGGCAGGTTGATGAATCGCAAGATGCAACAGCGAAAATTCTGAAGACTGAAGCATAATCGTGTTGCCAGCCTGGTTCTGCGTCACATGATTCCGGGAGAGTTCGGTTGCGTGGATCGGATCTGTGTCGAATGCATGAACGGCGGCCGTTCTGGCTTGTTCAGAAGAAAGTCCCATGTTTCTCAACTGAGCAGCATGAAGTGCTAAATTGGCCATTCGCAAGCGATCATTCGAAAAGATGTTTTCCAGAAGTTTGAGTCTTGGGACAAATACGTTCGGTTTCAGCCGCCACAGGACTGACATCAAAGTGAAAGTCACAAGAATCGCAGCGATCAACCAACCAAATTGACGAACAAACTTGGCGGAAATCAACAAGGAACGCGTGATACCGGGCAGTTCAATCCCAAACTCACTAAACATTTCTTCGAATTCGGGAGCGACAAAAAAAGCGAATCCCAGATACATTGCGAACCCGGTTATCCCAAGCACAGCAGGGTAAATCATCAACTGAAAGAAACGTTGTACGGCTGAAGGCTGAGCGTACAGACAATTCAAGCCTGAATGAGCAGCCGACTCAAAGTGCTGATCAGAAACTCGGTCATGTTCGATCGATGCAAGTAGCGGTTCGGCAAACGCGATAACGTCGGGACGAACGATCGCCGATTCGAAACTGCCATCCTTCTTGAAAAAACTGGAAACAGCACGAACTCGAGCTTGAAGGAGGCTCGATTGAGTGCTCGCAACGCGATTGATTGTGTCAGAATACGTGTCGCGACAATCGTAGACTCGCTGCCAACGTTGGGCGGCCGAAACGACGGACGATGGTGTTGAATCATTCACTGATCATACTCCCGACATCGCCAGATCGCGAAGTAACTCAATGATTGGCGTAAAAACAGCGGCTCCGTAAGCTAGCGCTATGAAACCGCCAATGATGACCAACAGGATGCTGGGAACGGTGGCACGAATTTGTTCCAGTCGGCGTTCGCCACTCTGAATCACGCCCAATGGCAACGCAAAACGGCCCGCGAAGGCTTCACTGCTGACAACCGTATTCTGTTCCGGTCGTTTCCGTGCGGCGCCGGTCAGCTTGATCGCCAGCTGCTGAGACTCATCCGCATCAAGACCTTCGTTCAACAGTCGTGCGGTAACGACGTCAGCAAGTGATTCAACTCGGCATCGCACATAGTGCCTGCCCCCGACTAACATGACGAATCGGCGCACGCCCCCGATCGCCATGGAAATCAAAGCCAGCGTTAGCACGGCACCGAACACGTAGATCAATTTACCGATCCACGGTAGATACTGACCCGGTTCGGACAAGTCAGGCCGTCGCGAGAGTAAAATGTCGGCCCGCATGGTTTCAATTTCCGGCACCAGATACACAGAAAAGAAAATCATGCCCAACCACGCCACCAACAGCACAATGACAAGGTAGACGATTGTCCATCGCAGTAAGTGCACTGCCTTTCTGGCGGCCAACGGCGCCTCCGAGAGTCCTTGCAGAACCAGCGGCATATCACGGGTGACTTCGAAAACCCTGACGGCAGTTTTCAGCCTGTCCGGCAGAGTGGAATCATTCAATGTCCTGTCTGAAGAGGCAGACGGAAACTGTTTTTCAAGCTGTCGGAGTGTCAGAAGCTTTTCGGACCAGTAAAACGAATCAGTCCCAACATCAATCGGAACGCCCGCGATCACCGCAGCACGCAAATCGTTCAGAAAGTGTTCTTGGTCGGCTGAGGTCATGTTTTGCTTGTCCAATCCCGCGATTGATGTAGAAAATGCTAACATACACCTGACTTGTTCGAAAGCGATTTGCGAAGTTGCAGGAACAGATTTCATTTTGCCGAACCGCGAGTGTCATCTGATGGTTCGGCGATTCGATTCTTTTAACATGGGAATCAGACAGATGAGACACGCGTGCAAGACTCTTGTGATTGCCTTGCTACTACTGGCTGTCCAGCCAGCCATTGGCGTTTCGGACCAGCCCGAACGCATTCGTTTGTGGAGTCACGGAGCTCCCGAATCGCGAGGTGATACGGTCAAAGATCAGCCGTCTCTGCAGCGTTATTCTCCTGACCGAGAGGACATGTCTCGCGCGGCGGTCATTGTCTTTCCGGGTGGAGGCTACGGCAATCTTGCGATGGACCACGAAGGAGAACAGATCGCAACGTGGTTGATTGACAACGGCGTGCATGCGTTCGTTTGTGATTATCGACATCGTGGAAAAGGTTACGGCCATCCCGTTCCAATGCTTGATGCAAAAAGAGCGATTCGATTTGCGCGGGCGAACTCCCGAAAGTTCAATATTGATGCCGACAAGATTGGTGTGCTCGGTTTTTCCGCAGGCGGACATCTTGCGTCGACGGCGGCCACGCATTTTGATTCCGGGAATCCTGAATCTCAAGATGCCGTCGAGCAACAATCGTCTCGTCCGGACTTTGCAATTTTGTGTTACCCGGTAATCGCGATGGGGCAATCGTTCACTCATCAAGGCTCGCAGAGGAACCTGCTGGGGAAGGAGCCGTCTGAAGAGATGATCCATGCGATGTCGAATGAGCGTCATGTCACCATGCAGACACCTCCGACTTTTTTGTGGCATGGTGCAGAAGATGCCGCGGTGCCTCCAGCAAACAGCATTGTTTTTTTTCAAGCACTGCAATCTGCTGGAGTTGTCGCTGAGTTGCACGTGTATGCCAAAGGCGGCCACGGAATCGGCCTTGCCGCAGGTACGCCGGGTGCCAAAGATTGGCCGGCTGCCTGTATCAGGTGGCTGAAGGCGATTGATGTGATTGAATAAGTTGTTTGCTGGCCACGTTGATCGTCAGAAGTCCTTCAGATGACGATAAATGAGAACCCAATATCGATCGGCATCTTCTAGCGCGCGCTTCGTTTAAGTCTAGCGGCTTTGCGATACTTTTCGCTCGGTTTTTCAACGCCGCAGACGCTACAGTTAAGTGCAACATGCACTAATGCGAGCGAAACGAATCAGTTGCCCATAAAAAAACACCGACCTGCAAATGGCAAGTCGGTGTCATGTTTCTGGCGGATTCAACAAGTTGAATCGCTACTCATCCTCTCGACAACGAGACGGAGATTTACATCTCTCAGATCACGCGTACGTTGTCGGCGCGAGGACCCTTTGGGCCTTGACCAACGTTGAACGAAACTTTCTGTCCTTCACGCAACTCGTCAAAGGTACAACCTTCAACGGCTGAGCTGTGAAAGAACATATCTTTGTCGGATCCATCTTCGATAAATCCAAAACCCTTGTCGGTAACTCGCTTGATGATACCTTCAGCCATGTCTCTAATCCAATTCTCAAAAACTGAGCAAACATTTGACTGCATTGTCAAATTTGCTCTAACGCAAAACTTCCATCGCCAATCCAGTGGCAACGGTACCCATGCGACCAAGTCGATCTCGATCGCGAACGACAATGTAGCAGAAAGTTGCAGGAGTCAAAGCGAGATCACCCAACAAAGCCCAAAAACTGTCAGCCTGAAGAACCGAATCAAGAGTTCAAGGGCGCGAACAAGGCTGAATCACCCGACAATAACGAGCGATCGCGGAACGACTGAGGCGACAGTAGTGAATTTGGCCCCATAAAAAATTTATGAGCCTTCGTCGTTGAAATGACCTGCCAGCCTGGCCGGAAGCTTTTCAACCGAACGGATCTCCATGTCGCGATACCAGATTTCGGCGGCCTCAGACTGAATCTGAATCTTTCCTTTGGTGAGCTTGTTTTCGTGAAAGTACTTACCAGTTCGAGTATTTCTCAAGTGCATCACCGGGTGACCGTTCACCTGGAAAACGGCCTTGTCGCCAACAGCAAAGACTTCAATTCGGTTCCAGTCGCCCTCAATTTCATGGTTTTCGATACGCTTGACTCCCCATTTCCCAGCACCACGACCGATAATGCTCCACTTGCCGTTGGTTGAGTGCGTTGGCGTTTCCTTGCCGGCCGTTTCGGGCGTCGTCCTTACCTGACATGATGTTCCAGCCAGTTGGATAAAGTCTCCGCAATCACCTTCCTGAATCTGGCATTGCAGGCAACGCATCCATACGTTCCAGAAAGCTCCGTGTTTCCCTGTGCAGTGAATAAGAATTCCACTGTCCCGCTTGACGTGTTCGCGAGGCGGCCATTTCTTGTCCCCCCATTTGAACTCCGTTGAAAAATGATAGTTCTCAAATTCCTCAACAGACGTGAGTGCAGCGTATAGCTCGCCAGTGACGTGCAACACGGGCTTACCGTCGACCATTTTGACGGAGTAAACGTTCTTGGGGTCACCAATGCCAAAAGGCTTGCCAGTTCGGCAGTCGGCACTTTCAGATGGCGGAAACCCCTCGATTTTAACGGATCTGTGAGGTACGCCCGTGAAGACTTCCCAGCGACTGAGCTTTTCATCAAGTAGCTGACTCCAACCTTCCTTGGAAGCCGCAGGTGTTCTGGTTTGATCAGCAGCCAAATCATCGGCAGGCGGTTGAGCATCGGGTTCAGGATTTTCCGTTAATGCGGGAGTCGCCGGTTCCGGGGTGGTTTCCTGAGCGATGGTCGCGGAAGCCAGAACGGCAAGGACAAATGCGGCAATCCATGCGGCCCGAAAAATGGAGATGCATTCCGTTTTTCTGCCTGCATTCAACTTCCGGAATCGAGCAATTCCGTCCACATCGAACTGGGCTGGCATTTGGGTCTCCTGATCGAAAAGGCTGGCAGGCATCTTGGGCGGCAAGTTTACCTATCGGTTACCCACGTTTAAACCACGTTAACGGGCGTTGGTGCCGCGAATCAGCCTGAATTTACAAACAGGTCAGCTCACTGGTTGAGTCAGCTTGCTGTATGATGAAGATTGGCACTCTATCTCTGGTAATTTTGCGATCTGGAAAATGCGGCTGTTTGAAGGAACTGAACTAGATATTCCACCTTCGTGTGAACGATGTCAAAAGTTGGAAGCCGAATGCCAATGTCCACCTCCAGCTCATGAATACCTTCCCAATGACCGCCAAGTGGCCCGTCTGAGGACCGAGAAGAGAAAACGAGGGAAAATTGTGACGCTGGTTGTTGGGTTGGACCCGGATGAAACGGACTTGCCAAGACTGCTGACCCAGCTGAAAAATGCCTGTGGAGCAGGAGGTACGATCGGCGAGCAGGGAATCGAGATTCAGGGAGATCACGTGGTCAGGCTGAGTACCAGCCTTGCCGAGATGGGGTACAGAATCACAAAATAATCCCTCCTTTTGATCGCTTGGACGCGACGTGGGCGTTCCAGAACCATAACAATGCAATACAGCCTCGACACTGATTAATGACCGTTCCAAAAATTGAAGAAGCCGCTCAGACATCGCATGATCTTGAAATCAAAGACGCGGTGGTCATTTTCAACGGCGCGTGGGAGACGCTCGAGGAGGATTTTGGCGAGCAGAACCTGCGTTTCCCAAAGGAGCTGATTCTTCTTGGCGGTGCTCCCGGCGCCGGTAAGGGTACTCACACCCAGTTTATTACCCACGCAAGAGGACTGACGTGTCCGCCCATCGTTGTCAGCCAGTTACTGAACACGCCCGAAGCGGTTCGGATGAAAGAGAGTGGTCAGATGGTGGGGGATCGACCGGTTGTCGAAATCATCCTGCGCGAACTGCTCAAGCCAGAGTATCGGGACGGAGCGGTGCTGGACGGGTTTCCGCGGACTCGGGTCCAGGTGGAATGTCTGAAGTTGTTGGTTGGGAAAATTTCCGCTCTGCACAAACAGTATTCCAATACTCCGCATGCCAAAGATTTTCGGCGCCCCACGGTCCACGCAATGGTGCTTTTTGCCAGTGAGAAAACCAGCGTCGATCGACAACTGCAACGTGGACGGGAAGTCGCCCAACACAATGCCGAAGTCAGGGAAACTGGAATTGGTGAACTGATGGAAGTTCGCTCGACCGATCTGAGCAGTGAGAAAGCGACTCGACGCTATCGCGTGTTCAAGGAACAAACATGGGACGCACTTCAATCGCTCAAAGAGATCTACCACTATCATTTCATCAACGCCGAAGGTCCCGTTCCGGAGGTGGAAGAGAACATTCTGAAGGAGTTGCAGTACCAGAGTTCTCTGGAACTTGATCCGAAAACATTCGACCATCTGCGAATGGTGCCGCTGGCGGAAGAAATTACCATTCACGCTCGCCAGCAATTGGTTCGACGGCTGGACAGTTATGCACTGGAACAGCCCGAGCTGTTCACGCGTGTCGTCGACGTGATTCAAGACAAGTTCATGCCAATCATCGTCCGGCACGCTCTGTCAGGCAAAGCGGTGGTAAATTCTGAAAACCCATTGTTTCACGACGCGCTGGCGATCTCGATGCTGATCGATGTGTTTTCGGAACGGGGGTTTCACGCGGTGGTCGATAAACGAATTCGAGTGGATCTCGAATCCGTAGATCTGAACACGGGCAGCATCAGTAAACGAGAAATTCCGGTGTTCAGAATTCAGGTGAATTTTGAGGGATCTGAAATTCGTAGAGGGTAGCGCTTCTCGCATGACGACTTCAACGGGTTCGGTTTTAACTCAGGGTTGTGACTGATGGATTTGTTCACGATCGCTTCAATCATTATTGCTTTGTCGGCCTTGTTCGGCTTTGTGAACGTTCGCTTACTTAAGTTGCCAAATACGATTGGCCTGATGGTAATCGCAATTGTGTTCACGCTGATGATCTTCGCGAGCACACTGTTCACAGACCGAATTCTGGTCGCTGCCAGAGAATTTATTGCTCAGGTTGATTTTCCAGTTGTTCTTCTGGACGTGATGTTGGGTTTCCTGTTGTTTGCAGGAGCCATGCACACAAACTTTGATCAGCTGAAGGTGCAGCGTTGGCCTGTGCTTGCGTTTTCCACGATCGGAGTACTGGTTTCGACGTTGCTTGTCGGAGTCGCAACTTATTTGATCTTTAATGCGATGAACCTGAACGTGCAGTTCATTCATTGTCTGTTGTTTGGTGCATTGATCTCACCAACCGACCCAATCGCGGTGTTGGGGATTTTAAAAAAAGCGCGAGTTCCCAAGAAGCTGGAGACCAAGATCGTTGGCGAGTCGTTGTTCAACGACGGTGTTGGAGTGGTTGTGTTCCTGACTATTTTCAGTATCGCAACGGGAGGAAGCCATCCGGGCGGTCACGACGACGTCGATCACGCCAACGTGAACGGATTGAACCAGTCTGCTGCGACGATGCTTGTCTCGTACGAGAAAACTACCGACGACGAATCGACTCAACCAAATCAGCCAGATGCCGGGGAACACAAAAATCACGCAGACACCAAAGGGATGCTTGCAACGGTCCGTGATGTTTTGACTCTTTTTGGTACCGAGGTGTTAGGTGGAATCGCGTTGGGGCTGGTGCTGGGGACGGTGACATTCGTTTTGCTTCGATCGATCGACGACTATGAAATCGAGGTCATGATCACGCTCGCTTGCGTCATGGGTGGCTATTCGTTGGCGGCAGCGTGGCATCTTTCAGCGCCGTTGGCGATGGTGGTTGCCGGTTTGATGGTTGGCAACGACACGGTTCGTGGTACCGCGATGTCCAAGCAAACGGAAACGTACGTTGATAAGTTCTGGGAATTGATTGACATGCTCTTGAACGCGGTCCTGTTCGTTCTGATCGGTTTTGAGCTGTTGGTGCTGGAGGTGACGACCAGTTTCATCTACGCAGGTGCGATTTCGATCGTCGTTGTTCTGGCAGCCCGTTATCTCTCGCTGATCGCTCCAGTACACTTCTTTGCGAGGCGGTTGGATTTTGTGCCTCACACTGCGACGATTATGGCGTGGGGAGGTCTGCGCGGAGGAATCTCGATCGCATTGGCGTTGCGTTTGACACCAGAAATGAATCGAGAGCTGTTTCTGACGGCTACCTACGGAGTTGTTATTTTCTCGATCATCGTTCAGGGTTTGTCCGTGGGAGCGTTAGCCAGACGATTGATAGGAATCAACGACAACAGCACAAGTATCGAGACGGCTGATGCTCATTAGCACCTTTTCAAATATCGCGTTCAATCCCCATTCTTTTTCTGCTCAATTCTGATCAACAGGCTAGTGATGAACCGTTCCAGTCAAGCAAACCAAATTCACGGTGCCGAGCGGCAGCGTTTGATTGATGATCAAGCCCGCGTCGCGAATTGGAAGCGATGGGGTCCCTATTTGTCCGAGCGGCAATGGGGAACGGTGCGAGAGGACTATTCAGCCGATGGCGAGGCCTGGAGCTTCTTCACGCATGAGCATGCTCGAAGTCGAACCTACCGTTGGGGAGAAGACGGTTTGCTCGGAATTACCGATCGACAGGGCAGGTTTTGTTTTTCCATGGCTCTCTGGAACGGAAAAGATCCTTATTTAAAGGAGCGCTTGTTTGGTCTGACGGGCCCGCAGGGGAACCATGGCGAGGACGTCAAGGAAGAGTATTTCTATCTTGAGTCAACTCCTACTCATTCCTACATGAAAGGTCTTTATAAATATCCTCAGGCTGAGTTCCCGTATCAAAAACTGGTCGACGAAAATGCGAATCGATCAAAGGCAGAACGTGAGTATGAGCTGAAAGATACGGGGGTCTTCGACGAAAGTCGGTACTTTGACGTTCAAATCGAATATGCGAAAGCTGGCCCTGATGATTTGTTGATCCGGATTGAAATTTTCAATCGCGGCCCCGAAGCCGCTACGATCGATTGCTTGCCTACCTTTTGGTTTCGAAACACATGGTCACTCGGTCGAACCGGAGAGGGATATTGGCCGAGACCGACCATGGAGAAAGCCGGGCCCGGGCACATCACGTCCAATCACGTATCGCTCGGTAAGTTTCATTGCCGTGTTGACGAGCAGTCACAGGGTGGCTTCCCTCCGTTGTTGTTCACTGAAAATGAAACGAACAACGAGGCTGTTTTTGGAACCGATAACGAGCAGCCCTACGTGAAAGACGCTTTCCATCGGTATGTGGTCAATCAGAACTACAGCGCGGTTCACCCCGGCCAAATGGGAACCAAAGCAGCGGCCCACTATCACGATGTTGTGCCGGCCGGGAAATCGGTTGTCTATCGCGTGCGTATCAATAAAGCTGAAGACAAACGCCGAGGTGATATCGACGAAAGCGAGGGGTCGACCTCGGACTCAGTTTGCGGTTGCGACTTTGAATCGATCTTTCAACAACGCCGAAATGAAGCGAACGAATTCTATTCCCCAGTTTTGGATTCCATTGGACCGGCGGAGGATAAAGCCATCGCTCGGCAGGCTTACGCGGGGTTAATGTGGACCAAGCAATTTTATTTCTACAGCGTGAATGAATGGATCAAGGGCGATCCGAACAAGCCCGCGCCTCCCGAATCACGCTCGCGCGGTCGAAATTCAGAATGGCTTCATCTCTACAACCGAGATGTCATTTCGATGCCCGACAAATGGGAATACCCTTGGTACGCGGCATGGGATCTTGCGTTCCACATGTTGCCGATCGCAAAAATTGATCCCCATTTCGCAAAGAATCAGCTGCAGCTGTTTTTGCGTGAGTGGTACATGTCACCCAGTGGCCAGATCCCCGCCTACGAATTCGGTTTTTCCGATGCGAACCCCCCCGTTCACGCGTGGGCCGCGCTCAGGGTTTACCAAATCAGTCGAGAAGTTGAGGGTAAAAGCGATCAGAAATTTCTCGCGAAAGTCTTTCATAAGCTGCTGATTAACTTTACGTGGTGGATCAACCGGAAAGACAGCGATGGTAACCATATCTTTTCGGGTGGCTTTCTGGGTTTAGACAACATCGGTGTGTTTGATCGCAGCGAAGACTTGCCTTGGGGCGAACGGCTCGATCAGGCTGACGCAACGGCATGGATGGCCTTTTACTGCATCACCATGCTCTCGATCGCACTCGAGTTGGCGAGAGAAGATTCCAGTTACGAAGACGTTGCGTCGAAGTTCTTTGAACACTTCGTCACGATTGCCGATGCCATGAACTCGCTGGGAGGCAATGGTCTCTGGGACGATGATGACGGTTTTTTCTACGACCATCTGCACCGAAACGATCAGTGTATTCCGCTTCGAATACGGTCCATGGTCGGACTGCTGCCGATCGCCGCGGCGGGAGTTCTGGACAGCGACTTGATTGATCAATTGCCCGGATTCAAGAAGCGGATGCTTTGGTTTCTAAAAAATCAAAAGCAGTTGGCCAGTCAGATCACGTATCTCGAGCAACGTGGTTCTATTCCTCGGCTGATGTTGGCGATTCCTTCGCGAGAACGCCTTCAACGAATTCTGACGTACATGCTGGATGAGAAAGAGTTTCTTTCGCCCCATGGAATTCGATCGATGTCCCGCGCTTTGCATGATGCACCGTTCAACTTGCAAATGAACCATCAAAACCTTGAAGTTGCGTACACGCCGGGGGAATCGGATAGCGGTTTGTTTGGTGGAAATTCGAATTGGCGCGGGCCGGTTTGGTTTCCTGTGAACTTTCTGCTGATTGAAGCGTTGGAAACTTATCACCATTTCTATGGCGACACTTTTAAAATCGAATATCCGACTGGATCAGGTAAGCAAATGACGCTGGACAAAATAGCCAGCGAGCTATCCCATCGGCTTGCCGGACTGTTGCGTCACGATAGTTCGACCGGAAGGCCATCCAATGGTCAGGATCCTCGGTTCTTGAATGACGAACACTATCGAGATCTTGTATTGTTCTATGAATATTTCGACGGTGATACCGGCCGTGGGCTGGGGGCCAGCCATCAAACGGGGTGGACGGCACTGATCATCAATTGTCTCGAGCGCTGTCCCTACGGTAATAAAAAATGACCAGGGACGGCGGGGAGACGTCCCTGGTCGCGGTTGATCAGTTCAAATCGTCGGGGTTTCAGTAGCCGATCCAGATACGAGTGCTCCCGCCACCGATTGAGAATCCACGAGCATTCCGAGCGCTGGCACTCCGATAGAAATCCGGTTGGTTGATTCCGTGGAATCCTGAACTCCGACTGCGATGGTAATCAACCCGCGGGCTTCTATTGAATTCGTTGTAAAATCCATTCTGGTACGCACTGAAGTTGTTGACGAATGGCGGCACATGCGTTGCCGAGGAGATCGAGTAACGATTGACTGGTCGATAAGCGGCGTGTGGAGCCGCACAGATTTTTGCGAGGCCATCCGCAAGATGATGAATCTCTCGCTCAAGCTGTTTCATCCGTCTTCTGAATCGGTTCGTGTTGACGTCCACGTGACACCTTCCACACTCAATCTCCTCTTCGATGTGACAGAACAGGCCTTCAAGCTGGTGAAACGATCGATCGATGAGCGCAACGTCGTGTCTCAGGTGAGGAACATTGCCTTCGAAATGAGTCACATCATGAATGTGAATCGCGGTGTCTCGAACCAGCCGCGTTTGACGAACCAATTGATGGTAACCGGGGGCGCGGCGATAGTGCCTTGTCTCCTCCAAAAGCTGCTGTGCTCGTTTTTGCACTCGCAATGCGACTCGGTCGATATGATCATGGTGATTGGCCGATGCGGCTGAGCTGAAGCCAAGCGCGGCGCTTAACAGGGCAGCTGTGAATGTCATCGATGTCGATTGTTTGGTGAACATGCTTGTCCTCCCCCGGGGTAGGTCCTGATCCGGGTCGCGGTGTTTGCGACCTCAAGTTCAACAAAGGCAAGCGACATGCCAAACGATTGCCTTGCCCTCCGGGCAGGCATTTTCCGGGCTGAATACCCGATCATGCAGCAAAACGCGAGTAATTTTTGAGATCAAATTGACTCGGGCGTGATCAAATGGATCGCAGGTAACGAAGTTTCGCCGTATCTCAAAAGTTTGAAACCGCGACGGATACGTTACTCGGCTTCGGTCCAATTGCCGCGCAGCATGTAAAGGAAATCTGCGGTGTCCAGATCATACTTTGCTAACGCGTCATCGACCGTTTCTGCTTCCAGAATGTCAAAGTCACTGACTGAAACCGTCCGGTCGCGAAGATAAGCCGTAGCCCGGTCGCCAAGCGACTCGAGCAGATCCAGTGACTCAAATTCGGCGAACACGACTTCGTCAACACCACCATTCCCTTCAAAGCTGGTGTGTTCGGAATTGACCATTCGCAGCATTTGCATGGTCGATTTTAGTTCGACTGCTTCCTTGCTGACGGTTAGTTTTTCGTTGCCCGAGCCGCCGGCAAGTGTTGTGTGATCGATTCCCGCCCCGCCATCAAACTGCACGTAATCGAACCCAACCGCTCGATTAATCTGTCCATTGGACAGTCCTGCGGTTACCGAGTCTTCGGTTGCGTACAACGTGTCTGTGCCGTCGGTGCCCGAGATCATCGCCGTGTCGTATCCGCCGTTGCTCGAGATCACATTGACTCGATCGAAATTCCGAGTCTGTGTAACGCCATCCTGTGTTGTGAAAGTGACGTCGCCCTCATTAGCGGATAAGTGGTCGTCACCTGACGTGTCCTGGATCTGCGCGACATCGTAGCCGCCGGAGGCGAAGGCATGAGTATCCGCAATGTTCCACGCGAAGTTCAGGTAGCCGTCACCTTGCATCGTTCGTGTGTCACCCGAAGACACGTACAGATCGTCACCGGTTGAATCATACATCTCTAGTCGGTCGAGGCCGTCGTACGAAAACACGTTCATTCGGCCAATGTCTTCGATGTTCAATGTTGAAGAATCAGTGGTAACGGTTGCCTCACGCGGCGACAACTGGAATGTGTCACGTCCAGCCGTCCCGTACAGGTTTGCATGATCATTCCCTCCGTTTCCAATAAAACGAATCTCTGCGAAGTCATCTCCTACCGCGCGAAGATTCGCGTTGCGCAGCATGTTACGTGAATCGTTGGAAACAAAGGTGTCAGCGTCGTGGCTGCCAATGAACGAAAGCGAGTCGTTTCCGCCGGTTGAGAATGTGTAGACTTCCTCGAAACCTTGTCCGGTTCCCACGAACTGACCCGTTGCGATCGAGGCCGTCATGTTTTCAGCGTTGACTTCAACCGCGTCATCCCCCGCCGTGTCCAGCAACGTCAGCATGTCATTGCCACCGCCGCTGGATACATTGACGGATTCAAACCCTCTGGATCCGAACGAAAACAAATGATTCGATACGTAAAGGGATCCGTCGGTGATGACGACTGAATCATCCGATTGTCCGAGGTTCACAGACAGTTGATCCTTGCCACTGCCGCCTGTGACCTGGATTCGATCGAAGTGAAGTGTGTCAAATTGGCGACTGGATCCGTTGACGGAAACCATGGCAAATCGTGAATCAGTCGTGTCCAAATGGACAGCATCGTCACTGTTGGTTCCGTTGATGATCAAAATGCGATCTTTGATATGCCAACCTTCAAACGCTACTGGAGGCTGGGTAACAGGAGGCTCGGCGGGCTGAGCTGGAATTTCTGGTTCTGGAGTGGACGCCGGTGGATTCGGATCGGGCGTCACGGGGGCTTCCGCAGCTGGAGGTTCAGTCGGTGTTTCCGATTCTGGCTTCTGACTGACCACGGCAGCCAGAGCGGCTTCCAGGTTCAGCTGGGAATAGCTTTGGCCCGTGACTGAGTCAAAAATTTGATTCGCCGTATCGCGAAACGTTTGGTAGAGCAAGTCCTGGTTGATATTGGTTACGCCAATCGACTCGTACGCCTCTCTCAACAAGGCAGATGCACCCGCGACGTACGGGGCGGCCATGCTGGTCCCCGAAGCACCAAGAAACGCGTCGTTTCTGGTGCCACCAAACAGGAAGGAAGGAACGGTGCTACGGATGGATTCGCCTGGTGCAGCAAGCACACGATCGCTGCGCTGGCTGAAGTCGCTCAGGTCGCCATCGGTACCATGACTGGCAACGGGGACGACATGAGAACTGGCCGCCGGGTAACTAAGACCGGTCGCGTTATAGTCCTCAAACGAATTTCCAGCGGCAACGGAGATGAAAATTCCGTCTGCCTTCAGCTGAGCGAATTCATCTTCGAGCGTGGCCCAGTCAGGTGTGTTTTCCGCATTCCACGTCGTGCCCAGCGATAAATTCACCGTCGTAATCGGGTTCTCGAATGCATGTCGGTTGTCATGAACCCATTGCAGAGCACTTTCGACCCATTCCAGATTGCCGCCTCCCTGGTCATCGAAAACTCTCAGTGCGACCAGATCGGCACCGGAACTGACTCCCTGGTACTGGCTGTCTTCACTCCCGATAATTCCAGCGACATGAGTGCCGTGGAAACCAGCTGGACCGTCGTCGTATGGGTTGGCATCATTTTCCGCGAAGTCCCACCCTCCCACGACTTTGTTCCCGGCACCAAAGCCGTCACCCAGTGCGGCATGGTCCCATGCAATCCCTGAATCAATAACCGCGATCGTCTGGCCGCTGCCGTCGAAACCGAATTGCGATCCGATGTCCGCTGCTTCACTAACTGGATTGTTCGCCATCCGAGCAAGCGAGATGACCGAGTTCACTTCCTCGATGCTGGGAGCGAGCTCTGCAGGGGCCATCGTGGGTTCGGATGAACTGCTTGCAAATTCGCTCTGAAGCGACAACTCGGCTTGAGGAAATTCAGTGGGAGCAACAGGTGCGACAAACTCCGTGGCAACTTCCACCGCCATCGGTTCGCGAGGCAAAGAAAGGTCCATTGGCGGCAGTGTTGAGGCAACCGGATCAGCGGTCATCATCAACCGCTTCTCAAACTGCTCAAAACGTGCCAACCGCTCGCGCGACTGCCGTTTATTGTCGGACATAAAACAACTCTCATTGCGCGCGGATGGATGAGTGCCAGTCCGCCACACGCAAGGCAAACAGGCAGAACCATCAGTGGTTGGGAAGCGCCAAATCCCTTGAGCGCAGAGAGCATGCCAATCGATTTTCACTGACGAATCAGCGAACACTTCCAACATGGGCGGCGAGGCTACCATGTTGTCAGCTGGGGAGCTGGAAATCCGATTCCAGCCGATTGGCGTGGAACTATACGTCCGAAAGCGTATTTGGTTTGAGAAAACCGTTCGATGTGCTGTAGTCGGACTGAAGACGCGACATCATCGTTAGAGTTTAACGGTTAGTCCAACCACGACGGCTGACCAGACCGTAACGAACGAGCATGTTCTTTCGACGGTCCGCCCCGGTTTGAACAGATGACGATTATCCGACCGATATCACTCCTGACGCTCATTATGGTTGTTTGGGCAGATTCCGACCAAGATCCCATCCCGTTCGACCTCGCCAAGCCTTAGTGCATGTTGCACTCGACTGTCGCGTCTGTGGCGTTGTGAAAACCGAGTTGACAGTAGCCAAAAATGCTACGCGTAAATGAAATGCGCTTTCGAGGAATAAGATGAAACCTGTTTCTGCAGCAAAATTCTTTCACTGGACGATGCTGGCAAAGCCTGCAAGCGACCGAGCGATTTACCGAAAGATCAAGAAACTTCGCGCTCGCTCGATCGTGGAGATCGGTTTGGGGGACGGCGTTCGTGCCGAACGAATCGTTCAGGTTGCGCAGAAGTTCGGGGCAGGCCAGACAGTCAAATATACTGGGATTGATCTGTTCGACGGCAGGTCAGAAGACCAATCGCCTCTGAAGTTGATTGAAATGCACAAGCGGTTGACGGCGTTGGGCGTGAAACCACAATTGGTGCCCGGTGAACTGGGGTCTTCAATTCGTCGAATCGCCAATTCGCATACTCGGACCGATTTGATGATCGTTTCGGCCGGTTTCCAAGAAGCCGATCTTGATGCCAGCTGGTTCTACATCCCACGGATGCTCTGTGCCGGATCATTCCTGATGCTTCAGAACAAAGCCGACGACAACTTCAACGTGATGTCGAGGCTGGATATCGAAAGACTTGCCGAGCAGCACACTCAACGTCGCGAAGCAGCCGCTTGAGGATCGATCGTCACGTTCGTTTACAGGCGTCGCAACCCGTCTTCTGTCATGGGCGTGGGAATCTCGAAGTCGATTTGATCGATTCTCTCCAGCGTTTCGGCGTCAAGAACCAATTCGGCGGCCAGCAGGTGTTCTTCCAGTTGGTCGAACGTGCTCACGCCCATAATGGTGGACGCGACAAAGTCATGTTGCTTGCTCCAGGCGATCGCAAGCGTGGTGACACTGACGCCCAGGTCGGCGGCAATCTCCATCAATCGTCGCGTTGTCTCGAGCGAACGTTCATTCACAAAACGTTTTGCCATCTTCTTCTGACGCTCGCCACCGTTAACCAGGTAGTCGGTAAACCGGGCTTCTTTCGGCAGATCGCCATCAACATTGTACTTTCCTGACAGGACGCCTCCGCCAAGCGGCGAATAGGGCAACAGACTGATCCCTTCGCGACGACAAACCTGCGCTAGTTCACTTTCGCAGCGGCGATTGATCAATGAAAAATTGTTCTGAATTGAGTCGTAACGAATGAGTCCGTGATTTTCCGAAGCTTGAACACTTTTCATGACACCCCAGCAAGTTTCGTTGCTGCAACCGGCGACCCGAATCTTTCCTTCGTTGGCCAGTTCAGTAAGTGCAGCAAGCGTGTCCTCGTAACGCATGCCGTGATCGGGCCAGTGCGTTTGATACAGGTCAATGTAGTCGGTTTGCAATCGATGTAGCGAACCTTCAATCGCGTTGCGAATCTGATGCCGATCTAACGATGTCATTCCGTGGCGTACCGGTGGAACAAACCAGCCCGCCTCGGCTCCGGTCACTTTCGTTCCAATCACTACCGAATCGCGAGGCTTGGTTTTCAGCCAACGTCCAACCACTTCTTCGGTGACGCCAATCGTTTCAGCAGATGGGGGAACGGGATAGATCTCGGCTGTATCAAAGAAGTTGATGCCGCGTTCGTACGCCGCATCCATAATACGAAAGGCTTCTGCTTCATCGGTTTGTTGACCAAAAGTCATCGTTCCGAGACAGATATCCGAAACACAAACACCACTTTGGCCAAGTCTTCGCCGTTGCATATTTCACCCGTGATCGCTGATTGTCTAAGCCGAAATCAAACCGGCCAAGCGTATCAGGTGAGAAGAATCGCTCAACCGCAAACGCGAGAATTCAGACGCTCAGACAGTCGATTTACGCTGTCGCAGTGAAAAGAGGCCGATCGCAGCAAGAATCGAGAATCCAAATGAGCTGGGCTCAGGCACGGCAGCGGCGGACGGGCTGCTGCTCGATGAGCCGAAGCCGATGTTGCCAACCAACGGGAATGCATCACCAAGGACGTTCACCCGACCGTCTCCATTGATATCACCTTGTGCGTACGTCGCACCGGATGAAGTGCCGATATTCCCAACCAACGCGAAGGCGTCATTCAGAACGTCAACTCTTCCATCAAAATTCAGGTCACCCAAACGAGTCTCCGCAATGGATTCGATTAAACGATCTCGGTCGCTGTCACCCACGTTTCCGTCAGAGTCAAGATCGAGATCAAAATCATTGGCGGGCGTTGCGCCATAGGCGGCGTACAATAAATCAATGTCGGCCCCTGTGATCGCGCCCGAGCCATCGAGATCGCCCAGAAAATCGTCAACACGATCCACACGGGAGTAAACGATAAAATTCTCAGGAGAAAGAACGGCTTCGGTCAGTGGGACCGTTGCGAAGGTGTCGCCGAAATCGATGTTGTAGATGTCATTCAGCTGAGAGCTGACGTTGAATGGAGTCAAAGCTGCGATCTGATCGATGATGTCCATGCCATCGGCTGTGACTCTGGCAAACGCAGTAAAGCCTCCGTTCTGAGTATCAAGGCTGGCAGGGGGGCCGGCGTTATCGTCGCTTAGATTGAAAAAAAACTGATTGGTCCCGCTATCCGGGTTGTTCGCAGTTTTTGCCAGAGATACGGTGCCACGAATATTGCTGTTGAAGGGTTCGTTCTGAACAGGATCGCGACGAGTCACGATTCCCAGCGAGTTTCCTTCAAGCGAAAACCCACCCGCTTGCACAACAAATCCCGTCGCAAGTCGATGAACATACGTGTTGTCGTAGTCACCCGAATCAACGTACGTTAGAAAATTTGCCCCCGTCAGTGGCGTATTATCAAACAACTCGATTTCGAACTTGCCGAAATTCGAATCGAAACGCACCAGCTGACTCTGCGCAAAGCAGTTTGGTGAAGTCGTTAACAAAAAGCAAGAAGCGACAAGCATCCAAGCGTAAGTCGAAATATTCTTCATGGCAGGTCGTGGGGGGGGCGAGCATCCGAAGCGATGATACGCCGCTCGAATTCGATTGTTCGACAGCGTGGGCGAAAAGAAATTCCGCCGGTTTTCATTATGATCGTGTGGGATCGGCTGTCAAACGACGGCGGGCTTCTGCGGTCGTTCGTTCTGGATAGAAAAAGGACTGGCCAGGCGAGGATGAGAACGATTTTTGTGGCAGAAATGAACGATTGCCACTTCGAGCAATGTCAATTCACAAAATGAGCGAATAGCAAAGACACTTGAAGTCGACCACCCGTGGTTCATTCATCAAGGTTCGCTCTGGGAGTCGTAGATGCAAAGTTGTCTGGTCGTCGTCTTTTCAAACGCGAAACGAGTGCGAACTCAAGCAATGGAACCGACGCCGGCACTCACGAAGCGTCATCGACCCGACAATCAGTCGCTATGAGAGTCAGTGAAACGACGACCTTTGTTCCGATTCCTGGTTTCGAATCAAGCTCGATTTTCCCGTTGTGCCGCTCAATGATCTTTTTGCAAATGGTCAGCCCTGCCCCCAAGCCAGCATCTTCCTCGTTCTGAACGCCAATTCGGTGGAACATCACAAAAGCTTCAGGTTGATCCTCGATGGGAATTCCAATTCCATTGTCGTGAACGGTGACTTTACACTGATCGCCCTGAGAAATGTAAGAAATGTGGACCTGCGGTGGCGCATCGCCGCGAAAGCGAATCGCATTGTCGATCAGGTTGCGGAAGACTTTCTGAAGTTGGGCATGATCACCGTGTACCGTGGGTAACAGATCATAAGTGACCCTCGCATTAGATGACTCGATTGTCAGAAACAGATCGTCGATTGCATGCTGTACGATGTCGTTCAAATTAACTTGTTCAAAGCTTGGGGCATTCGCGTAGACCTGGGTAAACTCAGTGACTCGGTTGATCAGCTTCTGCATCTTGCCTGCACCATCGACGATGTGTTGAACGCAGTCGCGCCCATTATCATCAAGCTGGTCAGTGTGCTCTTGAAACAGAAGCTCAGAGAAACCCGTGATCGATCTCAAAGGTGTACGCAATTGATGTGAAACAGCAGCGACGAAACTTTGCAGATCCGCGTTCGCGTCGGGAGTTTCAAATTCGCCAACGCCATGATCAGGTGTTTTGCTAAGCAATTGAAGTTCTTCGCAATCAACATTGCTGCGGCTCGATTTCGCTTCCGGTGACTTGATCGATTGACTTCGCATTGGAACAGAATTTTCCGAAAGTCTTTTTCGTCTGCCGACGGATACCTCAATTGCGGAATCTGATTTGGAAAAGATGAACTCCATGATCTCCCCTTGCTAACAATCAACACTGCTTCTGATGCAAAAAACGTTTTCGCACGGTTGGTCTTGAACACCGGTAAGATGAACGCTCAAAAAAGCCGCAGCGAAACCGATTGTGTCAGGCTGGGGCTCCATTGAAGGCTGACTAATCGATGTCGTCTCCCTCAAGCAATCCGGAAATAGCTGCTTGTAGTTCGGAAAATTCGAACGGCTTGGTCATGAAGACATCAGCTCCTTTATTCAAAAGCGTTCGCTTGAGGTGCTTCTGCTGGACCGCGGTCAGGATAATGATTGGAATGTCCTGTGTTCGCTCATTGCCCTTCAGTAGATCGACAACCACATCGCCTCGACCGTTTGGCATGTCGTAGTCAAGGATGATCGCATTGGCCGGGTGCCGAAGTGCTTCCTGCATTCCTGAAACACCATCCAGAGCGCTGGCAACGCGGTAACCTGCTGCGGCAAGGCGAGACGTCACGGCATCAACCAGGTCGACATCGTCGTCCACGTGTAAAATCAACGGAGCACTTTTGGTCCGGGCTCGAAGGTTTGGCTTGCCGGGCGCGTGTGATTCATCGAGGAAACATTTTTCGAAACCAAGGATGGTGAAGACGCTGTCAATCGCCTGGCGATTAGGATTGGCGTCCGTTGCCGTTTCGGTTGGGCATTGGTCAGTCTGCACATCGTTTGTGGATGTCTGGTCGAGTGTTTCGATGCCATTCATGAGTTTGATTCCTGAAAGGTAAATAGTAAGAGGAGTTAGTTAATTGATGATCTGTTGTCTTGAAGCGATGAATCAACATCGACCAGTTCACGAATAAACATCTCGATTCGCGACCAGTTGTCGATGCTCCTCAAGGCGGGGTATCCAACAATCGTTTCACATGAAAAAGCCATTTCCCAATCGACGGGGTCGCACAGCATAATCACGGGAATTTCTCGGGTGTCTTCATATTCGGCGAGGCAGTCGATGAATTTTCGTTGATTGCCTGCCAGCAGACTGACGTTGAAGATCAGCAGATCTGGCAGTGCAACGTCGAACAGCAACGATGCTTCGCGAACGTCACGTGCCGTGTGGGGACTCAGGCCAATCTTCCGGCAATTCTCGGCGAACTGTCTGGTGAGTTGACTGTCGTCGTCAACGATCAGCACGGTTTTCTGGTTTTGGCACTCACTATCCATCGTGTTCTCCCGAAGAGCACAGGGAAGCTTCCGATTCGAGAATTGCGGAATTCAACGCCGCAACAATCGCTTCGGACTTGAATGGCTTTCGAACGAAGAAATCGGCACCTCGATCAAGAGCTGCCTGCTGATCATGATGGCTCGCTGAGAGCATGATGACCGGAGTCACTTTGGTGCGTGAGTCTGATTTCAATTGGTCCAGAACCGCTAATCCATCCATTTCTGGCATGCGAATATCCAGAAGAATCGCGTCAGGTCGCGATTGGTTGACAGCTTCCAGTCCATCGCGTCCATTGTGGACCGTCTCGACATCGAAACCGTTGGCGATCAGTCTTGACTGGATCGCAAGCGCGACTTCGTACTCGTCGTCAACAACCAAAACTCGTTTTTTATCAATGATTGCATTTGTCGCGACAGGCTCAACGTTCCATGTGGGAGCCTCTTTGGTTTCGGCGATCTGAAGCAATTGTTCGCGATTCCCCAACAGTTTGAAAGTGTCAATACTCTGGAAGATCAAATCGGGAAGGGTCCCGGCAAAGTGATTTCGTTGAAGCTTCGTCCACTCGTCCCGAAATCGAAGAAGAAGCCACGGGAGGGTTGTTTTCGACGTGTTGGTATACAGCAGCCAACGATCCTGAGCCATTTGCAGGACAAGATCAAAGTTTTTAATGTTCGAACGCAGAAAGTCATCGACGGCCTCCGATACATCGCTTGCGGATTGGCTGGTGGTCACCTCGGGTCTCACTTCGACAACGCCTATTTCTCCTTCGTTGCCAGCGATCGCCTCGCGTTGATCAAGGAAGCAATTTAACACCGCATCAACTCGTGCGGTGGGCAGCAGAACAGAGAACTGACTACCTCGACCCTCAACACTTGCCACCTGGAGACTTCCAAGGTTCAGTGTCGCAAGCGAACGAGCAATGCTCAGGCCCAGTCCAAAACCTTTGCAGCTTGCCATTCGCTCGTGAGCACTGACTTGTTGAAATCGGTTGAAAATCCGATTCAAGTCGTCTTTGGGAATCCCATGCCCGGTATCTGAAACGGTAATCTTCACACGGTTTTCATCAGCAACTGATGTGGAAATGGTAATCTTGCCTTTGACGGGTGTGAACTTAATTGCGTTCACGACCAGGTTGATCAGGATCCGCCTGAGCTTTTCATCGTCGCAAAACACGAGCGAGTTTTCTGGAATGCTGTCAGCGGTGAGGGAGATTTCTTTTGCCTCGGCCCGCTGTTTGAGCATCGTCTCCACTTGCGAGACGATCTCTTTCAGATTGTTTACCTTGCGACACGTTTTCAGCAAGCCGGATCGCAGTCGGCTTGTGTCCAGCAAGTCATCTACCATCAACGCGAGGTCATCCGTTCGGTTAATCAACGTTGTAAGACGACTTTCCTGTTTGGGAGTCACCGGACCATCAATTCCGTCTCTGACAATAGCGGCGAACTCGCGGATGACGGTCAGAGGTGTGCGGAACTCGTGGGAAACGTTATCGACGAACTTCTGAGAGGTTTTGCACATCTGAGCGAGGCGGTCGTTCTGCTCCTCAAGCATTGCATTTGCTTCCTGCAGTTCACGCGTCATTTCAAACCGCTCAATCGTGTAATCGACTGCGCGGCAAAGCACTGTTTTGGTCAACTTGTCCTTGGGAATAAAATCACTGGCACCGGCTCGAATTGCTTCGCGACCGAGATCGGTGTCTTCGCTGGTCAGGGCGATAATCGGGATTCGTTCGGCACGCGTTGAAAGCACTCCGATCGTGTCAACGCCGGTTGAGTCAGGTAAGCAAAGATCGGTAACAATCAGATCGTAGTCCTGTTTCTCAATGGCCTTGAGTGCGGTTCCCAGCGAACTGAACCATTCCGTCTTTGGTTTGAAGGACGTGTAACCTCGCAGCATCCGACGAATCAGATCGGCGTCGCTCTTGCTGTCTTCCAGTAACAAAATGTTAAGTTGCTTCTGCATCGAAACCCTTGGATAAGATCAAGAAAAGATGCGGCAAAAACGGACCAGCCAAACGGGTTGGAATTGTCTGGTCCAGTTTCAGTTTCAAAACAATTTTGCTGAACCTGATTGCTGCAGTGAGCAAAGTTAGCCTATGCCCAATCGTTGGTATTTCTTTTCTTTTGTTTTTCCGTAGATTCTGAAACGAGAACGCGAGACGAGCGTTTCGCGGAAAATGTCATTCGAATTCATCGCGAAAATGTCGAAGCACGACTGAGACAACTCGATCGAATCGATCAATTGATACAACAGACCAATTCATGCGCGATGCCGCACGCGTTGGGCGAAGTTTATCTAACGACAATCTTTTTAAACTGATACACAGATTCAGCTAGCGATCTGCGATCTTATCCGTTGCCGTCGTGGTTGCCAGTCAGAGCGTTTTGCGAAATCGGAATTCTGTTTGAGAGGAAGCTCACTCGTTCGAGCGAGGAATGTTTTTTGTGAATTGGGAGAGGTCGATTCCCCGTTCGCGATTTTCATCTTCCAGCAGCTTGATTCGTGTTTCCAGACGTTCCACGGTACGCGTCAAGTTTGGAAGAACAAACTCAACGGAATCCTTTGGTTTGGGTTTCGGGATTGCCGGATAGCTCAGCTGACGTTGTAAAGCTGAGAACAAATATTGTGGTTCATGCGAACGATTTGCCAAAGCAATCCGACCCTCACGCTCACTGAACAATAACGGGTCGGGAAGGGTGACTTCACCACCCTGTTGCTTTTGTCGGTCAACGTAGTGTTGGCTGTGTACGAAGACGAGATCACCCAACTGAACGAGCCCGATCTTGTGTCGAACGGTCAGAATCCAACGTTTCCAATCTTCATCGTAGACACCATCTTCAGCCATCGCAGCGAGACCGGAATCGTAGTCCAGGCGATTCTGACACAATGTTTCGAATTGAAAGAAAAACATGGCATTGGCCGAAGCGTCGGTGGACCGAAATTTCGCTTCATGTTCAAGAATTAACAACGCACGGCCCATGTCGAAGCGACCAAGGTCATCCTCCGCCGACGCGATCAAAAAACTCTGGAACGGTTCAAAGTAATGTCCCATTCGCTTCATCGCAGTGGACATCATGCCGGTCTGGCTGAGTTCGGCGACCATGTAGTCAATGGCCATGGGCAGTTTGGTCGTCGCGAGAACTTCATATCGCATCTGCTTTAGCAAACTTTGAACCGGGTCCGAAGCGTGGACACGATTATGTAGCCCGTGAAACAAATGAGCCTGTTCGATGTACTCTTCGGCGGGCAATCTTTGCATGGGAAATCAGCGTTGTGGATAATCAAAAAGGGATCGGGCCGTAGAATAATCTGATTGTCGGTGCGATATCGCGGTCAGGGTTTGTTGGGAAAATCTGATTCGGGTTCAATTTTGTTCTTCAAGCACTGATCAAAGAACTGAACGCTTTTATGTGCCCACAGCATGTTACTGAACGTGGCGACATGGCCTGTCAGCAATGCGACTTCGTGAGTCGACGGAACATTTGCGGTCTCAAGTGCATTGTGTAGACGCAAAGATGAATCCAGAGGTACGATCAAGTCATACTGCCCGTGAAAAAAGTAAAACGGAACGTCATTGGAATCAGCATACTTCAGTGGAGACGCTTTCTCGTAGATGTCGGGAATCTCTTCGCGATTTCCGCCGAGCCATCCCCTGAGAACGTCAGATTGCTCGTCAATCCAGCTGAATTCGCAGGGGGCTCCTCCTGCCGCCACACATGCGACACTGGAATCAAACGGCTCAAGTTCGGCAGGCACGTCGCCGTCCAATTTGTCAGGTTTGTCCGTGGTTCCCAACAGGGCCGCCAGGTGGCCGCCGGCAGAATAACCAAATGCGGCAATTCGGTCCGGATCAACCTGCCACTGGTCCGCATTCGCTTTCAACCACCGTACCGCAAATTTGCAGTCATGAATCTGCGCCGGGAAGCGATACGCAGGCGCATGTCGGTAGTTGATGGCCATGACGACGAATCCGGACCTGGCGAACAAGTTCGCATGCCGCATCATGGTAATTTTGCTTCCCGAACGCCACGCACCTCCGTGGATGGCAATCACCGCCGGCAGCTTTGAAACACTCGAAGACCCTGTCGATTTGTCTTCTTCACGCAAGCTCTTGCGAATCGGGACATACAGGTCGCATTTCAATTGGAAGTCATCACCGGTTCGATAGACCAGGCCTCCTGTTTTCGAGACCTCGTATTTGACAGACTTTGCGATACCCTTGCCGTCGGTCGGTTCGTCGGGACGCTGGGAAGATCGGTTTTCGGCGGATGGTTTGAGGCGATCGGACACAACCCCATTGGGCTGGGCAAAAGCAACGAAGCCAGGCAGGCACACGAAGATTCCTGCAGTCAGAAAAGCGAGTTGGATTCGCCCCTGGCGGAAAGAAAGGCGGATGGATCGGTCGTAGTTGCCTGTGACGTGCATATTATGTCTGCGGTTTGCTGAATCAGATGAGTCGACGACGGCTGACTCTCGTCTGCGGAGTCTCGTTCAAGGTCGTAGCCGTTGCTGTCGACTTCTCTATAATCGGTGAAGCAGCATTAGCTGAACCACCATTTTACGTCATTCGGCTGACCAGCCACAGTGCAAGCGTCGGCTTCGATCCACCGGAGAACCTATGAGTCGTCCGTTTTCAACAATCAAAGATGCCGTCGAAGCGATCGGCCGAGGCGAAGTCGTGATCGTTCTGGATGACGAAGATCGTGAGAACGAAGGTGACTTCATTTGTGCCGCTGAATTGGCAACCCCCGAAGCGATGAATCTGGTGATGAGCGGTCGAGGAGACTTTTGTCTTCCCATCTTGCCCGAAACGGCAGCACGATTGAAATTGCTTCCACTTGTTGAGCTGAACAATTCAACAAATCAGACAGCGTTTCTGACACCCCTGGATCACATTTCAGCAAAAACAGGAATCACGGCGGCCGAACGAGCCGTTTGCGTGCGAGCGGTAGCTGACCCGGAATCAAAACCCGATGACTTTCAGCGTCCAGGCCACGTTCACTTGTTGATGGCCAAACGCGGAGGCGTCCTGCGCCGGGCAGGCCATACCGAAGCCGCCGTCGATCTGGCACGGATGGCAGGGCTACAGCCAGCGGGCGTGCTGTGCGAAATTCTTGACGACGATGGGAATCGAGCCAACCGTGATCAGTTGATGGATATCGCGGACGAGAAAGGCTTGTGCATCATCACGATCGAAGACTTGATCTCGTACCGACGCGTCAGCGAGAAGCTTGTTTCGCGTCATGCCGAAGCAAAATTGCCGACTCGTTATGGCGAGTTTGTCATTCATGCCTACAAGGTTCAACATGAGTCTCAGGAACCGATTGCCATCGTGATGGGCGACCCTGCCAGCCAGACAAAAGCGCCACTCGTTCGGATGCACAGCAGTTGTTTTACAGGTGATTTGATTCAGTCGCTGAGATGTGACTGTGGAGATCAACTGCATCAAGCGCTTGAGAACATCGCCAACGAAGGATACGGAGTGCTGGTTTACCTGCCTCAGGAGGGACGCGGAATTGGATTGGCGGAAAAGGTCCGCGCCTATTCCTTGCAGGATCAAGGTCTGGACACGGTGGAGGCAAATACCGCCCTCGGTTATCAAGCCGACATGCGTGACTATGGAATTGGAATTCAAATCCTCAAGGACCTTGGGCTGACTGAAATTCGTCTGCTGACCAACAACCCAAAAAAGACGGAAGCGTTCAACTTGCGAGGCTTTGATTTGAAAGTCGTCGACCAAGTTCCAATCGTGCCTCCCATCAACGAGCATAATGCTCGGTATTTGGAAACCAAACGAGACAAGATGGGGCACAAGTTGCCAGAGTAGTCAACCATGGACGTTTGGTAACGGTGGTGGTTGATGGATGGGTTGGTTCATCTGCCGTTTTCCTCCAAGCCCTTCCAGGCACCGGCATCAGCAGATTGCCCGGGCCGATTTGTCAAGCGCGAGCGTTACACTTCGCCAGTTCGTCATCTTTTAACGCGACTCTGGGATCCGCGACGCGCAACCTGTTCGTTTTTTGGCCCGAGACAAGATTGGATGGCTTTGAGGCTCAGCAAGTTTGATTTAAACTTTGTGAACCCTCTGGGGTTGAAATTTTCACAAAGCAATTTCGTTCGATCGAGGCACCGAGTTCAGATTGAATGGCCAAGATTGAACTTTGACTTGCGTTGAAACAGCCGAGTTGATACCGCGGCGTTGAACGCGTTCACGGTTCACGTTAATCAATCTGACCTTATGTTGGTTGGAGCGACTGACTTGAGCTGGCTGTTTTTTCGATCTGATTTTGTTTCGATCTGTATTTGGATTCCCACCAACCACCACTGAGACTCTTGCGTCATGAACATTTTGGAAGTTGTTCTTTTTGTAGCTGCGGTTGTCGGCGTTATTGCACTTGGTATCTGGAAAAGTCGCGAAGACGATTCGGGTGAACAGCAAGGTGCTTCTGATTACTTTCTGGCTGGGCGTGGCTTGACGTGGTGGCTGGTTGGTTTCTCGCTTATCGCCGCCAACATTTCAACGGAACAATTCGTCGGAATGTCAGGCGCCTCGGCGAACTGGCTGGGAATGGCGATCGCGTCGTACGAGTGGATGGCGGCGGTGACTTTGATTTTTGTTGCGTTCTGGTTCCTGCCAAAGTTTTTGAAAGCGGGCTTGTACACGATACCTGAATTTCTGGAGTACCGATTTGACGGTGTTGCCAGATTGGCGATGGCGATTCCAGCGATCGTGACGCTGGTTTTCGTGACCACGTCTTCGGTCATTTTTTCGGGTGCCAAGTTTGTTTCGGAATACTACAACACGGTTCCGATTTTGAATGATTTGACTGCGACGTGTTGGTTGATCGCGATTTTGGCGGCCGTTTACGTGTTCGTGGGTGGATTGAAGGCCTGTGCGTGGACCGATCTGATCTGGGGCGCAGCCTTGATTCTCGGAGGCGCGATCGTCATGTACCTCGCTTTTGACAGTCTCGCCTCGGCATCGGCCGATAAGCTGTACGAAACCAAGGTGGCCAATTCAGATGCGACGGTTGAAGATATTCAGAATGCCAGTGCCTGGCAGCGATTCATGCTGCTTAACGATGGAGTCAACGGGGAGGCTGAAGTTCGAAACGGCCCGAACCTATCGGGTGGAAAAGTACACATGGTTCGACCGAAAGAAGATTCGGATGTTCCATGGACAGCTCTGTTGATTGGTCTCTGGATCCCGAACTTTTTCTACTGGGGCTTGAACCAGTACATTGTCCAGAGAACCCTGGGATCAAAGTCACTTGCTGAAGGTCAGAAAGGAATCGTGTTTGCCGCGGCACTCAAGTTAATCATTCCGTTTGTGGTGGTCATCCCTGGAATTCTTGCATTCAACCTGTTTGCCGACGACCTGCATTCGGGCGCAGCGGAAAAGAACATAGGTATGGTCGAAAACGCGGTTCCAGCCCAGGCGTTCAAAGTTGACAAGGCATTCGTTGAACGTCAGCCAGATTTGGCAGCGACGGTCTTTGCCAGGAATGCGGAAGCCAGTGGATCAGATTCCGTTTTTGACGGCTCCGCAAGTCCTGAAGACCTGCAAGCTGCCATCAACGCCATGTACGACGCTGCAACGGATGCCGGTAAGTCGAGTGCCGGAGAATTGAAGGGGTATGACTACGACGCAGCGTTCCCTGTGCTGGTCAGGAACTTGATCAAGCCGTTCCCGCTGATCTCGTGGTTCGTGCTTGCTGCGTTGTGCGGTGCGGTGATTAGTTCGCTGGCTTCGATGCTGAATTCCGCGTCGACCATTGCGACGATGGATTTGTACGCGAAGTTCACCGGACAGACGGATTCAGCTACCCTGGTGAAAGTTGGCCGATTCTTCGTTGTACTATTCGTCGTTCTGGCCGGTTTGGTTGCCCCTTCTCTGGATAACTTTGAAAGTATTTTCGCTTACATCCAGGAATTCCAAGGTTTCATTTCTCCCGGATTACTGGCTGTGTTTGTGTTTGGTTTCTTCTCACCGAGGACGCCAAGATGGTTTGGAACCGTTGGGATTTTGTTGAACGTGGTGGCTTATTCAGCGTTCAAATGGTTGATTGGACCGTGGCTGGTTGCCAACGGCATGTGGTACGCGGATCAAATTGCCTTCCTTGATCGTATGGCAATCTGTTTCTTTATCGTGTTGCTGGCTGGAGTGATCATAACGGTTGCGTCTCCGCTGAAGTCTCCTGTCGTTCTTCCGGAGAACAAGGAGATCGAACTGACGAGTTCGCCGGGGGCAAAGCTCGTTGGAGTGGGCGTGATTATCGCGACGATCGCGCTCTATGCGATATTCTGGTAGATCACTGACCCCTGCTACCTATCCCACAACATCACAACCCAATGCGTCGGCGAGGAACGAACCACAGAAATTTCCCTCGCTTTCCGGCTGGTTGATTTAGTGGCAGATAACATATGCGGCACGAATCG
>CAYXWX010000009.1:0-27752 GCA_964468915.1 uncultured Pirellulaceae bacterium | reverse complement strand
CCCTCGCTTTCCGGCTGGTTGATTTAGTGGCAGATAACATATGCGGCACGAATCGAAAACCGAAACGTGACGGCGTGCTGATTTAGTGCCGAACATCATTTCGATGGAAAAATCGAAACCCAAAACGTGAGTGAGGGACGAAGGATCCTCGCTGACGCAGTGGGCCGAAATCATATCAACACGCCAACATGCCATAACGCATCGGGGTGTGATTGCTCATTGCGCTATCGGGATAGGCACCTAATCCGGTGCTTGACCTGCCGTTGGTCTTAATGCCGGTTTGCGAAGACTTCAACCATGGCCGCGTCGGGTTTGCGATTGCGTAGGCGCAACTTTTTCTCATTGTTCGAGGTTTCGCACACTCTAAGTCCGGTTGTGCGTTCTTTGATACCGAAATCCATGATTTCGTCTCGACGCAAATTATATTTTGCAATCGAATTCGTGGTTGTCGGAGCAGTTATATAACTATAATCAACGGTAGAAACTGTCGTCGTGTCCGCCCCATGAAATTCATTCTGAAGCGTTGGTGAGGGTGCATTGGAACATTCCCCGCTCGTGCGTTGGGGTGTGAATTTCTGCGACAGGCTTCTGGTATCCCATTTGGGGTATTCCCTGCCCGGACGTCCCATCGTCACCTCGCCTCTTCTATGTCGAATCCGAACTCGAATCGCAATCTCTTCAAAAAGGTTTCGCGTCTGAGCGTGATGCCTGTCCGCGCGGTTTATGCGGCTGTGATCGAACTGTGGATAAACGTGAAAGAGGTTGCAATGATGCTGCTTCCTAGGTTTGGTGGCCGCCCAAGAAATCGAGACTTTGATCAAGCAGGTCGAGATTCGCAGAGGCTGAAGCGCAGGCGAGCAACTGACGCGGTGTTTCGAGAAGGCGAACGTGAGCGAATGCGAGAATTGGTTGAGGCGGAGCGCGAAAGCCGAAAGTTCGCAAAGGCGAATACCGAAGAAGCCATTCATTATCGAGAGCAGCTCGAGAAGCGGAAACTTGACGTCAGCCGGGGAGAAATCGTGAATCACCTCGCGAAGGTCAACGCGAAACACCGCGACGATCACTCGAGCGAGCATCAATCGAGCGACTGATTTTCCGATGTTTGAAACGAGAAATCGGATCGAGCCGACCAATTCGCGGCTTTTTGGGATCTGATTGATCGTTTTCGCTACCGCGGCCGCCATCACACCAGAAATTGGCGTCATAATCTGATGTGTGGCGAATCGCCTTGCCCTGTGCCGACCCGTGATGCGGAAGAGGCCTCGACGACGTAAACTCAGCCATACGACGTCGATAAAATCAGATTTCAACAACGCGCCATGACGAACATTCCGACAGATCAACCTGACTCTTCCGATTCCCAGCCACGGCTTGTTGCGGTGATTGATATCGGTTCGACATCATTGCGAATGCAGATTGCCGAGATTCTGTCAGACACATCCGTGCGTCGAATTGAATCGTTCTCGCAGGCGGTCAGCCTTGGTGAGGACTCATTTTTAAAAAGATCGATTGAGAATGACACCATCGAAGACTGTGTCAGAGTCCTGACCGGATATCGCGATCAGCTGAATGCTTACGGGATTCATGAAAAATCTGACATCCGAGTGGTTGCGACCAGTGGCCTGAACGAAGCAGCCAATAAACTTGCGTTTCGCGATCGTATTTTTATCGCAACCGGATTTGAAATAGAACCATTTGATGAAGCCGAGTTGCACCGTGTCACGTACCTTGGGGTACTTCCGTTTTTGATGCAGGAACCGAAAGTTTTTTCCGGTCAGACGCTGGTGCTGGAGGTCGGCGGCGGCACATCCGAAGTGCTTTTGTTAAGTGGGCAGGATGTTTCGTCAGCGAGAACGTTTCCTCTGGGTTCACTTCGTTTGCGAAAGTTGATTGAGTCGTACGACGCTCCGCTGCTGGCGTCGAGGTCATTGATGGAGGCTCGCATCACACGAGTGATCACCCAATTGAACGTTGACGGGGCTCAACCTTCTCCCGAAGCGATGCTGGCGATGGGAGGCGAGGTCCGTTTTGCGGCGCGAGAGATTTCGCAGCAGGCCGTCACGAATCAGCTGGTGCCGATCAAGATAGAGCAGCTGAATGCCCTGACGGAATCGTTGTTGTCGCTGACTCCCGCGACGATCGCGTCCCGCTACCACATGAGCCTGCCAGACGCTCAGTCGCTGGGGCCCGCGTTGTTGACCCAGACGATGTACGCGACACAGCTGGGGATCAGGGAAATTCACGTTGCCGATACGAATCTCCGCGATGGATTGGTTCTGGAAATGGCTCAAGGGCAACAGTGGTCGTCGGCGATTTCCAGTCAAATGATCCGGTCTGCGATGCAACTGGGAAGAAAATTCAAATTTGACGAAGCCCACTCAGTTCACGTTGCACAGCTGGCGACTTCGCTGTTTGATGACCTGCAGGATCTGCATCAACTTCCCAACAAGTTTCGCGACACGCTTGAGTTAGCAGCGATTCTTCACGAAATCGGCCGCTTCATCTCGGTTCGTTCTCGGCACAAGCATGCAAGTTACCTGATTCAGAATTCAGAGCTGTTTGGTATCAGTCGCAGTGATTTGACGCTCGTTTCGCTCGTCGCTCGCTACCATCGCGGCGCAACTCCCCAACCGCGTCATGTGCCTTATTCGCGGTTGCAGCGAGATCAAAGGATTACCGTTTCCAAGCTGGCCGCGATTCTGAGAGTCGCCAAGGCCTTGGACGCGGGGCGGCGTCAACGTGTGAGTGAGATTACGGCAACGACGGCAGGGAATCGCCTGCAACTGAAGGTGCAAAACGTTGAGAATCTGACCGTTGAAAAATTGGAGCTCCAACCAGGTTCCCGATTGTTTGAGAACGTGTTTGGGAAACGTGTTGTGTTGTCTTCAGCAGATTTTGACACAAACCACTAGAGGGGATTTCAAAACCCATTTTCACAACCCGAAGCGTCAGCGAGGGACTGCAAATTCAACGCCTCGGTCCCTCGCTGACGCTTCGGGTTGCGGTTTTGAAAGGCCCTCTAGTGCTTTGTTCCAACTGAAGATTAGGGTTGACCGACCGAATCATCATTCCGTGAGCCTCAAAAGCAAAAAATAAAACCAGACCCTCCGCAAGTAACAAACCTGAAAACGAGTTGGAACACAGCACTAGAAGGTGGCACAGCGGACTTTGCTCCCGATCGATTGTGAAAACGACATGAAAAAACAAGAAAACCGAAAGTACATCAATCGAGAATTGAGCTGGCTGGCGTTCAATCAGCGCGTTCTTGACCGAGCGATGATGGATGAGATGCCACTGCTCGAAAGGGTCAAGTTTCTTGCGATCAGCGCAGCAAACCTGGACGAATTTATGACGGTTCGGATGGGAGGGCTCGAAATTGTTCGGCAGTCAGGAGCCGAAATGACGGACATCTGCGGCATGAGTGCCACCGAACAGTTGAATGAAATTCGAGCTCGCGTTGATGAAATGAACAAGGCTCAAGCGAAATGCCTTGCCGATGAGCTTGAACCTCAATTGGCCCAGAGTTCAATCACGCGAATGCAGGAAAAAGATCTTTCAGAAAATCAAATCGAGTACCTTCGGAACTTGTTTCAGGAAGAGTTAGTTTCAACGATTGCTCCGGTAGCCGTTGCAGCGGGAGACGAATTTCCACTTTTAACCGGTGCCCGTTTATGCCTGTGTGTCCGCATTCAGAACGGCGGTCAGCTCAAGCCAATAAACGATCATCTGGATGGCGAGTTACCAGACCCGTCGGGTTTGCCAGAACCAGACGATCGTTTCGTGCTGGTCCCGCTAGGGCGTTCGCTGGCCAGGATGCTGACGATTCCGGCCGATCAGGGATTTCAGTACATTCTTCTGGAGGATGTTGTTCGACTGTTTCTTGGCCAGTTGCTTGAAAACCAGAACATTGTAGAAGTCACGCCGTTCCGTGTGATTCGTAACGGTGATCTGGTGTTGGAAGAAGACGGGTTGGCGGATCTTCTGTCGGGCATGCAGGAAGTCCTCGCAGCACGACGGTACAGCCAATGCGTTCGGCTTGAACTGGAGACTGGCTGCAGTGATGAAACACTCCATTTTCTGCAAAAAGCAGTGGGGCTCGACTCCGATCAAGTTGGCTCGATCAGTGGGCCTTTGGGCCTTTCCGACTATTTCAGTCTGGCCGGAATTCATGGATTCAACGACTTGAAAGACGATCCGTGGCCCGCTCATCCTGCGCCACAGTTTGAGCGCGGGTCGGACATGTTCAAAACCATTTCGTCGTCGGACCAACTCCTGTTTCATCCGTACCAATCTTACGATCCTGTCATTCAGTTTATCAACAACGCGGCAGATGACCCAAAGGTGATCGCGATCAAGCAGACGCTGTACCGGGCCAGCAAGAACAGCAAAATCGTGGAGGCACTCGAGCGCGCCGCCGGAAACGGGAAACATGTCACCGTGATTGTTGAACTCAAGGCCCGATTTGATGAAGCGCGAAACATCGAGTGGGCGCGACGGCTGGAGCATGCGGGAGCGGACGTGATCTATGGTGTGCGAGGGCTGAAAACCCACGCCAAGCTGTGCATTGTTGTTCGTCGCGAACCGGTTGGCATTCGCCGCTACGTTCACTTTGGAACGGGAAACTATAACGAAGCAACATCCCGACTTTATACCGATTTCAGTCTCTTCACGTGTGACGACCAGCTGGCGATGGACGCCGTGCATCTGTTTAACGCGATTACCGGATTGTCTGTGCCCCAAACTCTTGTGAAGCTTTCCGCCGCGCCCATTAACTTGCGTGAGCGTGTCATGGAATTGATCCATGTGGAAATCGAAAATGCGCAGCAGGGAGCAGAAGCGTGGATTACGGCGAAGGTGAATTCGCTATCGGATAAGCAGATAATCGATGCCCTTTACAAAGCGTCGCAGGCGGGAGTTAAAATTCGCCTGAATGTACGCGGAATATGTTGCCTGATCCCCGGTAAAAAAGGCCTGAGCGAAAACATCGAGGTGGTGAGCATCGTCGACCGATTGCTGGAACATGCTCGAGTGTTTCATTTTCATCACGGTGGCGAAGAACTCGCCTATCTTTCAAGCGCCGATTGGATGAGCCGGAACCTGAACAAGCGTGTCGAATTGATGGTCCCAGTCGAGGAACCGCAGTGCAAAGCCCGTGTCCTCGAAAGCCTGCGAACCTGCTTCAGCGACAACGTCAGTGCATTCAAATTAGGTAGCGACGGCCAATACAAACAGGTCACACGCAAACGCAAAAAAGGGCTCAAGCGAAGTCAGGAAATCCTGTATCGTGAGGCTGGAGAGCTTTATGCCGCCCACACCAATCCTCGCACGACCGTGTTTCAGCCACACGTGCCCGGCCAGGAGCACTGAGCAAAGCACGATCACGCTTGAGCCAAAGTGCTGCTGAGCTACGCAGCGGCAATGATTCCGATTTAGTTATCCACGTGTCAGTAGCTGACGTATTCCAGACCCATCTCTTCGACAAACTCGCCGTTCCAGTCGAGATTCATCTGGTTCCCGTACCAGTTTGCCGTGTCGCGAACCTGAGTTGGAATCTGCTTGAACTTGAAGAACTGATTCTCCATGTAGTCCGTCGCAACTTCGTCGATCGGCTGATCCGCGGAAATTCGTTGAATCACGTAAACGGTGTCGCGGCTGCTGTTGGAGCAAGTGTCGGCCTCAAGCTCGCCAAGTCCAAACGCCGTGCTCATGAAATCGTCGCCAGGATTCGAGACACCAATCACCGAACTGATGGCAGGTCGGCCGTAGTTTGAAAACCACGTGAACTCACCCGTTTTGACCGTTCGGTCGGGATATTCCTCACTCAGTTTCCTGTCACGTTTCTCACTGATCGACTCGGCCAGACGATTGGCCTCCGCCTCTGCCAGACTAAACGCCTGCCGTTGTTTCCAGAACGCAATAATCTCGTCACGGCATTCATCGAAAGAAGGAATTTTCGGTTCCCGCTTGTCAGACAACCAGAAGATGTACTGCGATCGGGTTTGAAAATCCTGAACCGTTTGTGATTCAAATTCGTCCATCTGTTCGAAACTATTGAAGATGTAGTTGGCGACAGTTACCGCTTGTGGCTGGTATTGGCCTCCCCGCGAGGCGACATTGATCAGCGTCATCACTTTGCCCAGCGGCTCTTGTTCAAGACCTTCGTCATCGACGACGGGCGTTTCATTGGCGATCAGATTCAAGCTTTCGGCGATGCCTTTGTAGTCGAACACGGGCATCTCGTCTTTTGACCCGGATTCTCTGGCGACTTTCCAGTTCATATAAGCACCACGGAAGTTACTGACCTGACTGGAGGCTTCAACAAGCGCGGCATCAATGGCAGCTTTCGTATCGTCGGCGACGAGTTGACGCTTGATCGCATCGGCCACTTCACGCAGCGGTTTCGCCCGTTTCTTCAGTTTCGGCGTGTCGGTCAACAGAGGGCCGATGGAATCTTCTTCCTGCGTTTCATCGGTTTTGGATTCTTCGTCACCTGCTTCGTCCGAATCATTGGTTGCCTCATCGGCATCTGAATCGGACTTATCTTCAGCATTTTGTGGCTCGGTCGAAACCGCTGATTCCTCCGGTTCCGAGGATGGTTCGGCACCAGCCTCGGCTTCGCTTGCGCCCGTTTCGCCGGCATCCGTTTCGCTTGAATCGGTCGACGCTTCGGAGACTTCGGTTGTGGCGTCAGAGATTGTATCTTCCACCACTTTTTCAACGTCAGATGCTTCGCCAGCTTCTTCGTCTTGAGGCTGCAAGGATACCCTGCGATTTTTCATTCTGCGAATATTGATCGATTGCCCCTCAGCATCTGGCTTGGCTTCATCGGCGGGCGCATCTGGGACAACGATGTCATCGCTTTCTTCTTCCGGGATGACCTCCATCACCAAATCATCTTCCGCCGCGACGAGCCGGTCGTACTCCGCTTCGACTTCGGCGTCTGACAATTTGTTGATCTCATTCTGCATAAACGTGTCGTAGTCGGCGATAAAATACTGAGCAACCAGACGGCGACCGATTTTGAAACCGGGTTTCTCTCCCGTCGGATCGGGGTATTGGCTCTTCCCGTCGTTGTAAAGACTGCGAAGCGACGCGTTGGAAGGCTCGTCAGTCACGTCGTCGATAAACTGCGACACCGGAACGGGAAGTACTTCGCACTCAATACGATTGGAGATCTTTGCGTACAGTTCCATGCTTTCGGTCGGGTTGGGAATGATTGGCTTGCCGCTGGACGCCATCACACGCATTTGTCGATAAAGCAACTCAGATTTCAGCTGCCTTCTTACCTGAGCCAGCGAGCAGCTTCGCTGGTTCGCCTCGTTGTTGATCTGTTCGAGGTCCGCCCGACTGAATTCCGCTTCGCCTGCCAGCAACGCCAGGAAATCGTCGATCATTGCATCAGAGATGACGAAGCCTTCGGCGGTTGCTTTTTCGGCAAGCAACATTCGCTCCATCAACTGGTCGTCGACTTGAGCCTGAGGCGTGTTGTTTGCATCACGGATTGGTTGAATAGGCGCAACAAAAGGTTGGTACTCTTCACCGCGTTGAGCAATTGCTGCTTGCCGAACGCCTTGTTGGAATCGCAGCACGTCATAGTGCCGACGCCGCAGCAGATCGAGGTCTGAACGTTTGATTTCGCCGCCCTTCCAGGTAGCCACGACAGGATTTGTGCCGCCCTCGTCATAGCTGCTCGATCGCGAAAGAACATCAAATACCGGGCCGAGCCCAAAAATTGCCATGGCACCAATGCCAAGGAACACAACGAGGATCTTCGAATTCTGACGAAACCAGCGTAATGGAGACATATTCCAACGTGCCTGTGAGCTTAAATCGAAACGTGAACAAATAACGGATTTAAATCGCGGGGCTTGACAAGGCCAATCACCAGCGAGTAATCATCTTCTGGCAGGAAATCCTGCTGCGGTCAGACGAAGAATGGATTTTATCCAAGGTTTCAGCCTCGAATGAAAACAATTTGAGGCCAACCAAGGGCGAATTTGCATCCGTCGTCTGGGTAAGGCAACCGGTAAATCGGACGTTCCACCAGAAAGTTGACGGAGCTTATCGCCGTAGAAAACTAAATTCAATGCCAAAGTAGCGTGCTTTTCCGCGTTTAGGCGGAAGGCGAGAAAGAACTTACCCGAAAATCAACTCGGAACCCGAAGATTCACACCCATCGAAGGGTAGATTCAATCTCGCTACTCGGCTTAAAACACAAAATGCAATGTTGATTAAGATCACCGGGTCGCGAAACACAAAACGGATCACACTCAAAGGAAAACGGCTGTTGAAACGGTCGATTTCTACTGACTTGAGTGCAGCATGAGCAGTGATCTATTTGCGTTAAAAACACTTACGAATTCTTCATCGAATATCCCGAATCAAACCACATCACTCGTTTTAAGTCTGTTTCACCGTCCACAAGAGCGGCTGACCAACAACCTCTGACCAGCCACCATTTAACCACTAAAAATCCAAACGAAAGCTCCTCAGACTTATGTCTAAAACGCTCATCATTGCGGAAAAGCCCAGCGTCGCCACTGATTTGGCCAGGGTCTTGGGCAAGCTGCCGGAAATGGGTAAATTCGAGAAGAAGAAGGACTACTTCGAAAACGAAAATGCTTACGTCGCATCTGCGATAGGCCATTTGGTTGGGCTGAAAATGCCGACCAAGGAGGATGGCAAGAAGCTGCCGTGGAGCATGAAGCATCTTCCTCATATCCCGAAAAAGTTCGAACTTGAACCGATCGAACGCAGTGAGGCCCGCTTCAAGCTGCTTGTTCGGCTGATGAAGAAAAAAGATGTGACCACCGTTGTCAACGCCTGCGATGCCGGGCGCGAAGGCGAGCTGATTTTTCGCTATCTGATGCAGATGGCGAACGTCAAAAAAGACTTTGAAATCCGCAGGATGTGGATGCAATCCATGACCGACGGCGCAATTATTGAGGCGTGGAACACGATGCGCGCTGGCGAGGAGATGGACAACCTTGCAGACGCAGCGATCTGTCGCAGCGAAAGTGACTGGCTGGTTGGCCTTAACGGAACTCGCGCGTTGACGGCATTTGCGTCTCGTAACGGAGGGTTCAATGTCACTTCGGCGGGTCGAGTGCAGACGCCGACGCTGGTGATTCTGGCGAACCGCGAACGAGAAATACGCAGCTTCGTCCCGAAACCATATTTTGAAGTCCACGCTGATTTTGAAGTCGCGGCTGGTGAGTACGCAGGTCGTTGGTTCCGTGAGGATTTTGAAAAGGACGCCGAAGACGAACAGCTCAAAGCCGAGCGCATCTGGACAAAGGAAGATGCCGACGCGGTGGTTGCTCGATGCGAGGGCAAGATCGGCATTGTCGAGGAAAGCAAAAAGCCGTCAAAGCAGGCTCCGCCGCTGTTGTTCGACTTGACCAGCCTGCAACGCGAAGCAGGAAACAAGCACGGATTCAGCGCCAAGCGAACATTGCAACTGGCCCAGGCCTTGTATGACCGATACAAGCTGTTGACGTATCCACGTACCGATTCAAAGTACTTGCCAGAAGACTATGTTGATACGGTCAAGGAGACTATGGCGACGCTGGCGTCAGGCAAAACGTCGCCCACGTTGACGCCCGAATTGCAAAGCTGTGCACAATGGATCGTCAAGAATGACCGAATCGGTCCGACTAAACGAGTGTTCAATTCGAAAAAGGTCAGCGATCACTTTGCGATCTCGCCGACTGGAAAAGTTCCTCCGCCAAAATTAGACGACGGCGCACAAAAGCTATATCAATTGGTTCTGCGTCGATTCATGGGGATCTTTTATCCTCACGCCGAATTTGAAGTGACTCGTCGGATCACACGAATTGATGCCGACGCGTTTCGAACCGACGGTCGTGTCCTCGTGGTCCCCGGGTACTTGGAAGTTTATGGTCGCAAGGCGGGAGTGGCAGGAACTGACAAGTCGGAACTGGTTGCAGCATCCGACGGTGAAGAGGCCAAAAACACAGCCATCGAGATTCGACCGAATGAAACTCGGCCCAAAGCGCGTTACAACGACAGTTCCCTGCTGTCGGCGATGGAAACTGCCGGGAAGTTGGTCGACGACGAGGAATTGAAAGAGGCAATGAGCGAGCGAGGGTTGGGAACTCCGGCGACTCGTGCGGCCATCATCGAAAATCTGATTCGGCAGAAGTATCTTTTCCGCCATGAGCTGAACAAACGCGATCTGGTGGTGTCCAACAAAGGACTCGCGCTGGTCGATCTGCTCGAGGACATCGGCATTTCCACTCTTAGTAGCCCTGAAATGACGGGCGAATGGGAGCACAAGCTGAAAGAGATGGAGCAGGGGAAACTTACGCGCAAAGCGTTCATGGATGAGATCAAGGAATTGACGACTGAGTTGGTCGCACAGACTCGCGAATACACCGAAGAAAAGGTGAACGCGGTCTTTCCTGACCTGCACTCGGTTTGTCCGACCTGCGAGAACAAGATTTTCAAGCAGACTGATGGGATTTACGACTGTTTGAATCCGGAATGCAAGTTCCGATTGAACAAGCATATCGCCAGCCACGAAATCACTCCCGAAGAAGCGAATGCTCTGCTGACGACGAAAAAAATCGGCCCGATCGCGGACTTCAAGAATCGATTTGGTCAACCATTCGAAGCCGAACTTGCGTTGGTCGAAGACAAGAAAAAAGGCTGGACTCCGACTTTTGTTTTTGAGGGCGACGATCGCCGCGAGGAAGAGCTGAAGGAACTCACAGACGAAATGATCATTTGTGAAGCTCCGATTCTGGACGATTCGGAAACGATGATCAAAGTCTACGAAAATGCAAAAGCATTCCTCGCGCCCGACATGGCCAAAAAAGTCGATGAGCGCGGTGTCCGAATCAGCAAAACAATCCTCAAGAAAGAAATCCCGACTGATCAGGCAATCAAATTGTTTGTCGAAGGGAAGACTGATTTGATGCCCGGTTTTCTGTCAAAGAAGGGACGGAAGTTCGCGGCTCATTTGACGCTTGACCGAGTCAAAGGCAAGCTTGGATTCGAGTTCGCACCTCGCAAGAACGCCAAGAAGGACGAAGAAGGCGAGAGCGACGAAAAGGCCGCCAAGAAGCCGGCAAAAAAGAAAGCCGCAAAGAAGAAGGCCACCAAGAAGAAAACAACCACTAAAAAGCCGACGAAGAAAAAGTCGGCTAAAAAGAAGACCACTAAGAAAAATACCGCGAAGAAGAAAGAAGTGAAGAGCGAAACCACGGTGGAAACTGCCGATAGTTCAACCGATGGTGCAGCTGATTCAAAAACAAACGTTGCAGCTTTGGAGCCGAAATCGACCGATTGATCTGCATAGCGGCCGACGTCTCGTATCGAGCACCCTCGTGATGCTGACTTGATGCGCCTCAAGAGCTTCAACTTCGGTCGGTAGAGCGAAGCTCCGCCCTCATGCTCACATAGCACTTTTCAGTTTATGTCACTGGCAACAATTCGTTCTCAAGGCATCTGAGATTGAATCGAATTGATGAACTTGGCTGGGTCGGGTTGGTAACCGGTTCTGGCCAGTTCGTTCCCTTGGGCGTCCAACAAAAGCACAGTTGGGAATCCTTCGATGCCATACAGACTGGCCAGTTTTTCGTTCTGGGCCTGAATCTCTGAATCCTGACGAGAACGCTGTGGGAAATCCAGTTCCAGCAGGACCACATTTTCCCGAGCCCACACTTCAAAATCTTCTTTTGCGAAAACATCATCGTGCAGTTTGACGCACCAATGGCACCAGTCGCTTCCGGTAAAGTCAGCAAGAATCGGCTTGCCAGATACCAGAGCCTGTTCTCGAGCGGCCTCGAACGAGTCGTGCCAGATCGTCAGCGAGCTGCCATCGCCTGCATTCAGATCCGCCGCGTTGTCACGCATGGAAGGTTTCATGCAACCCACGGTCAGAACGATCAGCATGGCAAATGCCAATCCGCCGAATACTCGAAAAGACATCAATGACTTCTTCATCTTGACTACCCGAAATGTGATTTAAACTTCCCTGTCCATAGCCGGCTGATCAAAACGATACTTGATTCGCCCAGTCCGCCCCAGTCCGATTTGAGCACGGTTCTTCGGGAGAGTGCGAATAGGGTTCGCGGGCCGGCATTTTAATATTCGACGTTTCCAAGGCGGAAGTCTTACTGTCGACTGCAAAAAAGACGCCGATTTCAAGCATTTGCTATCAGGTTGAGTCCCGATTCGGCTGGAACCTGTTCGCAGATTCACACTCGCGAATGAGTCAGCCGTGATTCGGGGTCAATGTTAATCTGTTCGGCCATCCGGATGCACTGATCGACAATCTGATCATCAGATAAATTCTCGGTCGCCAGCGTTTGCATGTGATCACGTGGCATCTTCTTCGCCGCCTTCAAATAGGTCCGGTCGTAGTACGAAAGAGTGGTTTCGACCGCAGCTGCAAGGTCACCACGTTCGATCGCGGAAATCGTTTCGTCCGTTTCGCGGTTGCCTAATCGTTTACGAATTTTCTCTGTCGCTCTGATCAAGCCTTCAACTGGTAGCTGCTGATAGTCAACCATCAGGTTATCGACTCTTGCTCGCAAGCTGACATCCATAAACACGGCAGGTGCGTGACGAACTTGTTCATAAAAATCCTGAGGAACAACGACGCGGCCGATTCGGTTTCCCTCGTCTTCTACCCAGATGCGTCGGTCGGGACAAAATTGATCAAGACAGTGGAACAAGTCGTTTTCGAATTGTTCTGTTGTGGGCTGGTCTCCTTGAGCGATGCCGCCGTAAGCCGAGCCGCGGTGATTGGCCAGTCGTTCGAGGTCACAGACCTGTTCGCCCGCATCCTTGAGCGCCGAAAGAATGCGGGTCTTCCCTGCGCCCGTCAAACCGCTGACGACCATCAATCTCCACGGCTGTTGAATGGTCTGTTGGGCAAGACGACGAAAGGATTTGTATCCGCCTTCAAGTACACTCGGCTGCAACGCCGCCACTCCCGTCAGCCACGCCATCGACTGGCTTCGCATTCCGCCTCGCCAGCAGTGCACGAGAATCTTGTTCGAATTTGCTTTGGTGCCCGCTGCCAGCCGTTTCGCGGATTGAGCCAGCGATGCCATTTTAGGTCCGACAATCTCCAGTCCCTGGAAGACCGCCGCGTCATGTCCCGCGTTTGAGTAGGTCGTGCCAACCTTCGCGCGTTCATCGTCGCTGAACAAGGGAACGTTAACTGCGCCGGGAATGTGCCCGGATTCGTATTCGCCGGGCGAGCGAACATCCATCACGGGTAAAATCTGCGACTGATCACAGAATTCACGAGCCTTGATGATGGGGGCGGGAGAGTTCACGTTGCGAAGAGTGCGAATGCGTAGAGCCAATGAAAGCGCGAATGGAAATCGAACGTCAGGTTTACAGTTTACGGTGATGCCAGAAAAAAAGAACAGGCTGAGTCAATGCTCGGCCTGTTCTTTCTGTTATCCGAATTCGCCAGCGGCACCCAACCGAAAATGGTTGAAGCGTGCAGCCGAGTTAATTTTTCGCAGCGTTCCACCACCAGCGGTCAGCGTTACGCTTAAGAGCAACCTGAGCGACTTCACCCACTTTGGCGTCGACTTCCACATTTTCGGCTACGCCCCACGAGTCGACGGTGACTCCGCCGGACGCGGTCACCAGCCATGATCGGGTCAGTTTCACAAAGCTGCATTGAGTCGGAACCGTTTTCGGAACCGTCCATGCGGGTGTGGTTGCGACTTCCGTCAGTCCAAGAATGGCAGGAATTTCAAGCGATACCGCCTGAGTCATTTGTTGTTGCTTCATCAGTGCGGCGACCACCGACAGGTCCATCGCGTTTCGAAGTTCTCCAAACGTGGCGTCTGCAGCAGCCAGTTCATCAAAATGCTCGGTCATCAGGTCAGCCCACTTGCTGGCAATACGGTTCGGCTTGAGCTTCTGATTGCCATCACGTGAAGCGACGGTTTCTTCGCAAAGTGTTTTCACGCCCTGACCTCGCAACTGCCAGACTTGCCCGTCATCTGATTTCGCGACTGGTTGATAGTCACACTCCATCCAAAAACGAGGCGAGCTTCTGACGGTCTTCACTTTTGCCTTGACGGCAAGATCCAGAAAGCTGGGGAGTGACTTGATTGGAGAGGCTTCCAAACCCATCGCGATTCGCTTCATCTTGTAATCGGCTGCAACCAAAACGTGAGCGAAACGACTGTCTTGAGGAACACCTGTCAGGCTGATCTGCTGATCGCCCATTTCTTTTTCGACATCGCCTTGCAGCGACGGATCAAACTCACGTTGTTGAGCCAGCTGAGTGAAGAACCGAGTCAACCGCTGAACGCCCTGATCCGTTGGGTCAATCGAAACACTGATGCCGGCGCCCTGGTTGGCTGCATCGACCGAACGCATGGCGACCAGGAAATCTTCCAGATGGATAACAGGCCGGTTCGTTGACACGCCAACGACCGATCCGTCGTCGGTGACTTTCCAGCCTTCCGCTGGACCAGCCAGGATTACGTCGTTGGTCTCAGGTGATAACACCACAAATTCGACGCGTTGTAGTCCAGCCATGTACTGGACTTCAGCCGGAAGAGCATGGCCCGTTCGGTGCGTTTCGTTGATTGCATCCTCAAGGCCGCGAAGCGAGATCATTCTCATGGATGTTGACTTGCTGATGTCCTGATCAGCGGCATCCAGATGATCCTGAATCTGTTGCCGGGTCGCCTGGTCCAGTTGGTCAAAACTCTGCTGGATCACGCCTTGTGCGTCGATCTTGACTCCGCCCACTCGACGGAACAGCAGCTGGCCGGACGCCGTTTGAGCGGCGCTGGTGATCAGAACCAAACTGAACAAAATTGCGTATTTGGCAAAGTGTGCCGACATGGTTTCGACTCCTCGGACCTGCTCGACCGCTTTTGGCGAATCATCGTTCGCCAGCCGGTCGAAGGCTTGATTAATGTGTATGGTTGAAAGATCGTCCAGTTTCACGGTTCAAACGCAACAATGCGCCCGTTTTTGTGAAACTCTGGCGGAAGCACCCCGATACCCTGTAAGATATGAGTAAACGGTACGCTCAAACGGGTACTCAGGCTAATCCGTCCGTCGATTAAAAGCAATAAACGACCGCAGAAATGGTCGATCTGAAGCATAATGGGCGATTGGTCTGAACGAGACACGATCGAGCCTCGATTGGAACCCTTCCGGGCTACGCTGGGACTCAGTCAGGTTCAAATGACCGGCCTGAATGGCTCGTCCAAACGTTTTAATCACTTATTTTACCTGCCTATCGTCAGACAGAACTGCCTTCACTTCATAGAATCGCCTGCTCAAGGCCGTTTAATCCGGGAATTATGGGAAACGCACCCAGCCGACAATCAACCGATAGCGTCGCTTACTTGGTCATTCGGGATGGCAAGAAGTGGTCGGACGTGTTCAAGCTGATGCCAGGTAGAACCGTTACGATCGGCAGGTCTCCCACCAGCCAGATTGTCATCAAAGACGATCAAGCCAGCCGCCAGCACGCCGAGATCTTTCAGAGTGCCGGAAAGTGGGTGCTGCGTGATCTGAACAGTCGAAACGGGACTTCCGTCGGCACAGAACGGCTCAATGGAGACCGAAAGTTAAAGCCCGGTGATATTATCTGGATCGCCAGCACGCAGATGGCTTTTGTGAATGACTTGAGCACTGCGTACAGCAAAGAAGCGGTGTCCGCCATGAAGGCGCGTGCGGATGACGTGCACCAGAGCGACGAAAACTATGACGACGCAGCAACGATTCTCGATTTGAAAGTCACCGAGCCGACGAATATCACTCACCGTCGGCAGAAAACAAAGTTCTTGCAGGGCGATGAAGCAGAATCCGGTGACCTTCCGCCCGGTTCATCAGACGGTGCGGAGCAAACGGAGCGAGCAGCGACGCGACTATGCCGCCTTGCGTTTGAACTGGCCAACGAAACGACGCCTCGTGCCATTGCACGCATGGCGATCGATAGCCTCGTCGACGGGATTCAGATCGACGCCGGTGCCGTGTTGATGGTGCCACGAAACAGGCCTACCACGGTCGATCCCGATAAGCTTGAATTGCTCGCATCCAGAAGCGATCAGCGGCCCGACTATCAGCGAGTTTCCAGTTTCCTTGCCGAGACGGTTCTTCGTCGCGGCGAAGCGGTGCTTGCCCGAGACATTCAGGACGACTCGGCCTTGGGTTTACGAGACGCTCAAGGTTTGATCCATGCGACCAGCGTCATTTGTGCGCCGATTCGAATGAATAATCGATCGATTGGCCTGGTGCATTTGTATTCGACCGTTCCGGATATCATTCTGTCGCCCGACCATCTGGAATTCACGCTTGCCGTCGCCGAAACCGTCGCGATGGCGCTGCGGACTCGGTATCGCGAACAAAAACTGGTTGACGATCTTTCAAAGACTCGCAGTGAGATCGACCAACTGCGGAATCAGCTTGGTTTTGAAAGTGAGATCGTGGGTGCCAGTGCGGCGATGTTCGCCGTTCACGAACAGGTTGCCCGAGCGGCTCCCAGCAAGGCGACCGTCTTGATTCGCGGCGAAAGCGGCGTCGGCAAGGAATTGGTGGCTCGATCGGTGCACTTTTCCAGCGACCGAAAGAAAGCCCCGTTTGTCTGCCTGAACTGTGCTGCGTTGTCCGAATCGCTGCTTGAAAGTGAACTGTTTGGCCACGAAAAAGGCGCGTTCACGGGAGCGACCGATCGCAAGATGGGGAAGTTCGAAGCAGCCGATAAAGGCACTTTGATGCTGGATGAAATCGGCGAAATGAGTCCTTCCATTCAGGCGAAATTCCTGCGAGTTCTCGAAGGCCATCCGTTTGAACGAGTCGGCGGCAGCAAAGCGATCAAGGTCGACGTGCGTGTGATCGCGGCGACAAATCGAGACCTCGAGGCCGCCGTTCGCAAAGGAACGTTCCGTAAAGATCTGTTCTTCCGTTTACATGTCATTCAAATTAACGTGCCGCCACTGCGAGAGCGTCCGGAAGACGTGCTGGATCTGGCCGACTTTTTTCTACGAAAGTTCAACAGCGAGACCGGGCGAAAAATTCGCGGCTTTTCGGCTCAAGCGAAACAGCGTCTGCAAAAGTATTCCTGGCCCGGCAACGTTCGCGAATTGAAAAACGTGGTCGAAAGAGCGGTTGTGTTGGCTCGCGGCGAGATGATTGAAATGGACGAACTGATTCTGACCAATCTCGCGCCGGCTGCCGACGCCGGGCTTGAATCGGTACCGATCGAAGAACGAGCATTTCGTGAGCAGACGCTGGCCGAGGTGGAAGCTGATCACATCCGTGCAACGCTGGCAGAAATGGATTGGAACAAGAGCAAAACGGCTCAGATTCTGGGCGTCGAGCGATCGACTCTCGACCGAAAGATCAAACGCTACGGAATCGTCCGTCAAACCGTCTGATTTCTGTTTTCGCCAATCCACCGCAATACCGCTATCGTGGCTGCCTTGACAAGGCTATCTTCAATGCCATCTTCAAGTGATTGAGTGAAGTGTGCTCAAGACATTCTTATCTATCGAGCTTCTGTCGTGAAAACCGAGCGTAAATTCAGGAAGAAACTTCCCATCGTCGGGTGGCGGGAGTGGGTAGGGCTGCCTGAACTTGGATGCAGACGAATCAAGGCGAAAGTTGACACGGGCGCAAAGACATCGGCACTGCACGCGTTCAACATTGAAGAATTCGAACGCTCGGGTGAAGCGTGGGTCCGGTTCGATATTCATCCTCGACAGCGAGCAGAAGAGCCCGTGGTTTCTGCGGAGGCAAAAGTTCTTGAGTATCGGCTTGTAAAAAGTTCCAACGGCAAAGAGTCACGTCGGCCTGTTATTTTGACCAATCTGCATTGGCGAGATAAAAAATGGCCGATCGAGTTGACGCTGGCAAACCGCGATTCGATGGGATTTCGCATGCTGTTGGGCCGAGAAGCCATGCGCGGCCGCGTTCTGGTGGATTCCGAGTCATCTTTTTGCGGAGGGAAGCCAGTCCGTTCAGATCAAAAGCGGAATCAACAATAGTCTTTTGTCATTACTCATTAAGTTACTTCTTTTCGTGGAAAACGGCAGATCGCATGAACCTTGGAATTCTCTCTTGTAGTCCGAAGTGCTACAGCACGCGGCGCTTTGTTGAGGCGGCTGAGCAACGGGGCCATGACGTCGAAGTGATCAATACGGCCAAGCTGGCCATCGACTTGCAGCAAGGCGATCCCGATCTGTTCTATAAACAGCGGCAGCTTGACTTGTTCGATGCAGTGCTGCCACGAATTGGCGCGTCCCTGACTTACTTTGGCACGGCTGTCGTTCGACAATTCGAACAAATGGATATCTTCAGTGCGAACTCTTCGGCCGGAATTTCAAATTCGAGAGACAAGCTTCGCAGCATGCAGATTTTCAGTCGTCACCACATCGGTATTCCGGCTACCGCATTCGTCCGCGAAAAAAAAGACGTTTTGCCCGCGATTGAACGCGTGGGCGGCGCGCCGGTAATCATTAAATTGATCGAGGGCACTCAGGGAATCGGCGTGTTGCTTGCCGAGACCGTTAAATCGGCAGAAGCAATCATCGAACTTTTGCAAAGTCAAAAGCAAAACGTTCTGATTCAAAAATTCGTGGCCGAAAGCAAAGGAAAGGACGTCCGCGCGTTTGTCGTGGGCGATGAAGTCGTCGGTGCCATGCGGCGAGTCGCTCAAGGGCAGGAGTTTCGCAGCAACGTTCATCGCGGTGGCAAAACGGAGATGATCGATCTGGATGATCAGTATCGTGAAACGGCCGTGAAGGCTGCTCAGATCATGGGACTCAAGGTTGCGGGCGTCGACATGCTCGAGGGAAAAGATGGGCCTCAGATCATGGAAGTGAATTCCTCGCCCGGCCTTGAGGGGATTGAACAGTGTACTCAGCTGGATATCGCAGGCTCAGTCATTGACTATATTGCGGGACGAGTTGACTTTCCGGAGATCGATATCCGACAGCGTCTGACGGTCAGCCGAGGTTACGGCGTCACGGAGTTAGCCATTCCTGAAGGGTCGCAGTACGTGGATCGTCGAATTGATGAGTGTGGGTTTGATGATCGAGACATTAACGTGCTGACGTTGACTCGCGGAGCCAAGGTGATTCCCAACCCCAAAAAGGGCAGGGTGCTGGAAGCGGGGGATCGCATTCTGTGTTTCGGCAAGCTGGACTTGATGCGGGAGCTTGTTCCCGCCAAAACACGGGCCCGGCGAAAGGCTGAGGTTCAGGATTTGCCCGAACTGCCGGTCGCCCAGCAGGTTTTCGACGTTGAAGACAACGCTTGAAGTGCACTGATCAAACCGCGTTCGACGCGGCGGCGGAACCCGTGACGGCTCTTCTCATGCGGGCTGTTGCGTCAACCGCGAATACATCCTGACGCTTCCTCAGGTACCCGGCAAACAGTCGAGACAGGAACGTGGACGGCTTGGAATGAGATCCGATCAGGAAGTCGACTTGTCCGGTTTTCTGATCCATTGATACTGACAGTCGTTCTTCTCCGACGGCGGCGTGAACCGGCAGCGTTGCGATCCCGATCGAGACGATTTTTTCGTCCGAGGTGTCATTCGTTTCGATGTAAATGATTCGACAAAAATTTACGGCCCACAAACCAAACGCTTTCACGATCAGGCTGAACGTGCCACCGTTCTTGAAAGGGCACTCCGCAACGCAGGTGACCCACGCAAGGTCAAAGCACCGAGCGTTCCTCAGTGCATCGACGGCTTTGCCATAATCGTCGAGCCCTTTCCCGATTGGCTCGCGCCGAAACTTCCATAATTCGTCGCCAACGAACTGCGAGTTCGGCATCTGTTCAAACATATCTGCGGACCACGCTTTGGTTGAGCCCGGATCATCGCAGGTTACCGAATGCTGATGGTACTCACGCGTCAACTGCGCGAGTTTCTGATTATCGGGTCGGCGAAAGAAGATTCGCATGGTTCAGTTCGCCTTCTGTTCCGCAATGGCGTCTGCGATTGCCTGCGAGATCGATTTCGGTTGAATGTCAAACAGTCGGCTGGCAGCATCATTCTGAACAAACGTGGGATTCCTGAGCCCGTCAATCATCCTGCGGCCAACCTCCGCCGTTTCGGGTGTGACCAGAGCCAGCCAGTAGCTCGACAGCTTGGGAGTCAGGAATGGAACGGGAATCATGATGCGTTTCAGATTCATCTGATTGCAATACGTCTGCAAAATGTCTTTATAGGTTGCCTGGTCATGTCCGCCAATTTCCACGACTTGACTGTGAAACGGCTCCAGCGTTAACGCTTGAACCAGATACTGAATCAGATCAGATGCGGCCAATGGTTGAGTGACAGTCGACAGCCATTTTGGGCACAACATGATCGGCAAACGATGGCAGAGGTGTTTGACCATGCGAAATGAGATGCTTTCGTCGCCGATAATCATCGCGGCACGGAACTCGATACACGGTGCCGCCCCACCGCGAAGAATTTTGCCAACCTCGACCCTGCTTGCCAGATGTTTTGACAGCTTTGGGTCGTCCTCATTAGCAAGACCGCTGACATAGATCACTCGCTGCAGATTCTGCTCGCCAGCCACACGAGCGAAGTTTTTCGCAATCGCTCGATCGTTGTCGCGAAAGTCGCCGTCGCTGGCCATCGAGTGAATCAGGTAATAGGCTGCGTCGCACCCGGCTACAGCTTTCTCGATCACTCCGGTTTCTCGAGCGTCACCGGCAATGATTTCAACGGGAAACTCCGCAAGCCGCTGCACACATGCGTTGTTCCTGGCGAGGCAAACAACTTGATGACCGAGATCGAGCAACTCAGTCAGCAGCTGACTGCCTACGAATCCGGTGGCACCAGTTAACAAAATTCGCATGAAGTCTCTTTCGATTGCACGTATGCCATTCCATCAACGCACATGTATAAACCGGCGATTCACTGATCCACATAACCACGCATGAATCCGGCATAACATCGTAGGCTTCAGGATTTTGAAATGAAGGTGGAGAAAAGGTTGCCAGAGCGGGATTCAGCGTGTCTAAGTACTGGATAACCGGACTTTGATTGCCTCGCAGGTTTGAGAAGCGACTTCCACAAATCTCGGAACAAACAGACTGATGCTTTCAACATTCTTTTCAATCGCCAGCGATTCAAGGTGACGGGCAAGACTTGCCAGTTCCGGCGCGTGTAGGATTCTGCAGGATCCTTGCAGCGTATGTGCCGCGCGCTTCATGCCGTCAAAGTCACCGATCTGATGAGACTGTTGAAACTGTGCCACAAGACTGGGGCATTCTTTCAAGAAAATCGTGAGCAGCTGGTTTAAAAATCCTTCTTCATGCGGAATATTGCGAAGGGTTTGATCGAAATCGATTTGAACGGCCGTTGCGTTATCTGCGGCCGGCGGCGTGTCAGGTTCCCGCTGGTTGTCGGTGACAGGGGACTCGGTTCGTGGAATTTTATCATCGATGGAATTTTCGTGTTTTGTGATCACGTGTTCGCTCATGGTTTCAAAAAGCTGTTTCATTTCAATTGGTTTGGCAAGGTAACCATCCATTCCCGCCCGCAGACAGCGTTCTCGGTCTCCTTTCATGGCAGCAGCGGTCATGGCGATGATGGGAACATGACCGCCTGAGTTCGTCTCTTTCGCTCGCATCAATGCAGTTGTTTTAAATCCATCCATGTTAGGCATCTGAATGTCCATCAAGATAAGATCAAACATTGTCTGACCCGCTTTGAGCCTTTCTTCGAACAGGTCTAACGCTTGTTGCCCGGTATTAGCGCAGGTCACATCGTGGTTTCCATGCTTCAGGAAACCTTCGGCGACGTATTGGTTGATTGGGTCGTCCTCAACAAGCAAAACACTTAATTTGCTTGGATAGGTCGGTTGAGCTTCAACATTCTGTTCGAACCTTATCTGCCGCTGGCCAAACGCATCAACAATCACATCAAACAGCTCTGACTTGATTACCGGTTTGATCATGTGGTGAGTGATCCCGGCAGCTTTGCAGCGAGCTGCGTCGCCAAGCCCGGCAGCCGACGAAATCATGATGATGGTCGGGCTCTTGAAAACAGGGTTGCCGGTAATCAGTTCCGCCACAGAGAAACCGTCCATTCCCGGCATCATGCAGTCTAGCAGTACCAACCGATAAGGAATACCTGCTTTGGCGGCTCTTTGCATCTCAGTGATTGCGGCGACGCCACCATTGACTTCTTTTGGCACCAGCGCCCAGCCTTTGAGCATTTCACCAACAATCCTCCGATTGGTAGCATTGTCATCGACCACCAGAGCTGGAACTCCTTCCAGCGAGTCCAGTTGGAACTGACTGGTTGCCGGTTGTTCTTCCGCGACCCCGAACTCAGCTGTGAAGTGGAATGTTGTTCCGCTGCGAACCTGTTCGTCAATCCAGATTTCGCCTCCCATCAATTCAACTAACTGTCTTGAGATGGTCAGCCCGAGTCCGGTTCCCCCGAATCGTCGCGTGGTTGATGAATCCGCCTGGCTGAACTCCTCAAAAATCACCGACTGTTTTTCAGGTGGAATACCGATACCGGTATCTCGGACGGTAAACTGCAGGATCGCGATTTTATCGGAGACCGATTTGGAGTTGACCTCGACAACCACCTCACCAGATTCGGTGAACTTGATCGCGTTGCCGACCAGATTCACAACGACCTGTCGCAATCGACTTGGGTCACCAATCAGACGTTCAGGGAGTTCGGGGGAAATGCGACAGGCCAGTTCCAGCCCTTTCTCGTTTGCGCTTCCGGCCAGTGTTTGAATGGTTTTCCCAACTGAGTCAGAAAGGTTGAATGGAATTGAGCTTAGCTCCAGCTTGCCGGCTTCGATCTTCGAAAAGTCAAGGATGTCGTTCAGCAGCCCCATCAATGACTCTGAAGACTGTTGGATCATGTCGACGTACTCGCGTTGATCGGCATCCAGTTTCGTCGTGGACAGAAGCTCCGCAATGCCAATGATTCCATTCATGGGTGTGCGAATTTCGTGACTCATGTTCGCTACAAATTCACTTTTGGCTCGACTGGCACCGTCCGCCATCAACAAAGCATTTTGCAGTTTTTCACGTGACTTTTTCAACTCGGTCACGTCTCTGGAAATGCCGAAAATCCCGATGATATTCTGTTCCTCATCAAGCAGAGGTATTTTTGTTGTCGAATACCATGTGCCCGCATCGGGTTGGTCCGCCTGAATGTCTTTCAGCTTCTGGAACTCCAGTTGACTGATGATCGGCTCCCGTGACGCCATGATCTGCTGTTCGTCCGCCCTCGTCTGGTCGGCGTGCTCGGCGACAATAAAGTCAGCCTCTTTTTTTCCAGGCAAGTCCTGCTGAGTCACGCCAAATCGGTCAGAAACGCTTTTGCTGACCCGCGTGAACCTGCTCTGCTGATCTTTGAAGTAGATCAGATCCGCAGCGTTTTCAAGCAATGAATCAAACAGAAATCGTTCATGGGCAAGTGCCGTTTCTGCGTTTTTCCGACGCGTCACGTCCCAGCACATGAATTGAATTGCGACCACCGCTCCGGCATCATCGAATACAGGTTTTTTGTGGTACTCGATTAACAGCGTCCTGCCATCGAGTGCCCTGTGTTTTCCGTAGGCCTTGTAGGGTTGACCATGCTCAATCACCTGCTGGTCAATCCGGCGATACTTCGCGGCAAGTTGCTCGCTGACAAAATCGTAATCGTTCTTGCCAATCAGTTTCTGAAGATCTCGGCCGCTGAATTCAAGATAAGCCGTGTTGGCAAACAAGATCTTGCCGCCGGAGTCTTTCACCATCATCGCAACCGGCACGTCATCCGCAAGGGTTCGGTAGCTGTCGGTGAGAAACGGAAAGGGTGAATTTGACTGCCCGGTCGAGTCATTCATCGGTCACCCTTTGCATGTGTTCGCGGAAGCTGCACCGTGCAGCCTACAGATTGTATTTCAGCCAGCGACCGAATAACAGACTGGTCGCTTCACATGTCAGTGTCCGGATCGGGACGTCTACTCCACCAGTTTAAACATTCGGATGAGATCCACGACATTGTCGGCCTTCATTTTGCGAATGATGTTTGCTCGTTGCACCCGGACGGTGTTGTGCGCCGTGCCCAGAATCAACGCGATCGCTTTCGCGCTTTTTCCGTTTGCCAACAGTTCCAGCACCTCACGCTCACGAGGTGTCAGTGATTCAAGGATTGCCTTGACCTCGAGGCCCTCTTCCAGTTCACCCGATCGGATGACAACTTCGTTCAAGGCATCTGAAACTTTTTGACGAAGCGAATGTGGATCTACCGGTTTCTCAAGAAAGTCGGTCGCTCCCAGCTTCATTGCGCGAACGGCCATCTTAATGTCACCATGCCCGGTAAGCAGCAGAATCGCCAGACGTGATTGAAGTTGTTGAATTTGTTCAAGTAGCTGAAGCCCGTCCATGCCCGGCATTCTGACATCCGTAATCAAGCAGCCGATGTCAGCAGCCTCAATATCATCCAGAAACGCTTGTCCCGATTCGAACAGCTTGATTTCGAACCCCAGTCGTTCCAATATCAACTGGATCGACTTGCGAACCGAGGGTTCATCATCGACAACAAAAATGGTCGGCGATCGGAACAAGATAGGTTTTGCTCGAGTGAAAAAAATCAGTTGTAATTCAGGAGGGTAAGTCTCGTTCCATTGGAACCAAAAAGGCGGAAACAGGTGACCAGGGTGAGGTGTCGGTATGTCTTGACTTTGAATCCTCAATCCATTTTCACGGCGATCAAGTGGCCTGAGCAATAGTCGACACGGGCAGCGTAAAACGCAGCGTCAGGCCGGAAGTCTCGTTGGGCGAGACAGCTAACTGTCCCCCGTGAGTTTCAACAATATTGTGAGTAATCGAAAGCCCCAGCCCAAGTCCGTCCGGCTTATTGCGGGTAAAAAACGGTTCGAACAGTCGTTCAAGGTGTTCTGGAGCCATGCCCGGGCCGTTATCGACGACTTCCACAAATACGGAATCATCTTCAGATCTTCCAGACCGCACAAGCAAATGCTTGTCCTCATCAGACTGGTTCTCCATTGCCTGCACCGCATTTTGCCCAAGATTCAAAATAACTTGTTGGATCTGGACACGGTCGACTAACACTTCGGGCAGATCTGAACATAGCTCCAGCTGTACGTTTACGTCTGCCCCGGGACGCAGAAGATCGACAGATTCTTCGATCGCGTCGTTCAAGTCGGTCGGCTCCATGTTGACGGATCGTCTGCTGACCAGTCTTCGCATTCGCTTGATGATCTCGCCTGCGCGTCGTGCTTCCCGCGAAGTGTCACTCAGCGTTTCCGTCATTCGTTCCGGGTTGAACTTGTTAGTTTCGATCATGTCAAGACAGTGATCGGTGAAGCCGACAATCGCCATCAGCGGCTGGTTCAGTTCATGCGCCAATCCAGATGCGAGTTCACCCAGCATGTTCAGCCTCGCAGCATGAGCCAGTTCTTCTTTCCTCGAAACGACTTCAGACTGAGCCTGTTGCAGTTCGGCCGTACGTTCTTCCACTCGCTTTTCAAGTTCGTCATTGGCACGTTGGAGTTCCATTTCGACTTTCTTGCGAGCAATTGAATACCGAATACTCCGAGCCAGCAAATCACTGCCAATTTCACCTTTGACAAGGTAGTCTGCGGCACCATACTCTAAAGCTGCAGCCGCTGATTGCTCATCATCAGCCGCAGTCAGAACAATGACTGGAACATTTGGAGCGGCGGCACACATTCTCTCACACGTCTCGACACCTGCACTGTCGGGTAGAGTCAGGTCGAGCAGAATGGCATCAAAACTGGATTTGCTCAGGTGATCCAAGCCATCCTGCAACTTCGATTCAAACATCGCTTCGAATCGCGGATCTTTCGCGTCACGCAGCATTTCGAGAATAAGAGTGACCTGCATCACGCTGTCTTCGATAATCAGGACTCGTACCATGGGTCGAATATTCCTTGTTTTTTCGTTCAACAATGAGTCATATTAACGAGTCATAAACGTCGGCCGAAAGATGCAGTCGGAGAATTCTCCGACTCAATCACCAATCGGCAGGTTGTGGTTTGTGGTCAAAAAGTGGCGGAGGGCAAATGACGCGAGGGCCATCGCTAATGTTGAATCGATGTTATTTCACGTTAAATGCTCGCATTGATCTGTTCAACTTGCAATAAACGTTTTGACTATAGAGCTGATTTCGCTGATACGTCATCATTTGCAAATGATTTCAACACGTTGTCAAAACAAGTTCATTGCTCAAGGCGGTAAATGATGGCTCAGGAACGTACTCTTGCAGTTTTGTTGGCGGGTGGCGTTGGGTCAAGGTTGCATCCGCTGACGCAGGATCGTGCCAAACCGGGTGTTCCGTTTGGAGGAAAGTACCGCATCATCGATTTCACTCTGTCGAACTGTTACCACTCGGGCCTCCGCCAGGTGTTGGTTCTTACGCAGTATAAATCACAATCTTTGCAGCAACATTTGAGAGACGGTTGGTCGATCTACAACCCCGGGATTGGTGAGTACATCACAGCAGTTCCGCCACAGATGCGAACAGGTGAGTCGTGGTACGTTGGCACCGCGGATGCGGTCTACCAGAACCTTTACCTGCTTGAGCGAAGCAATGCCGACCGAGTGATCATTCTTTCGGGGGACCATATCTATCGGATGGATTACGCGGCAATGATCAAGTTTCATTGCGACAACTTTGCCGACGCGACCATCGCGTGCATGAAAGTTCCGGTCAGGGAAGCGTCCGAGTTTGGGGTGATCGGGGTCAACGAAGACAACAAGATCGTCGAATTCCTCGAAAAACCCGCCGAACCGCCGACGGTTCCCGGAGACCCGGATCACTCACTGGCCTCGATGGGCATCTATATCTTTTCTCGCACACTTCTCTGTCGCCTCCTTCGCGAAGACCACAACAATCCGAACTCTTCCAAAGACTTCGGCAAAGACATTCTGCCGAAACTGATTCACACTCATGAGGTATACGGCTACGACTTTGCGGATGAAGGAGGCCGAGTTCGCGGTGAGCCATACTGGCGAGATGTTGGAACGATTGATTCGTTTTTTGAGGCTCACAAGGACATGCTTAAAGCGAACCCGCCGCTGGACCTTTACCAGCGAGACTGGTCCATTCGCACGACTGAGAAACAAGCGCCTCCTGCCCGAACACTGGACAGTGTAGACGGAACAAAGTCGGAAATTGAAAATGCGATGATGGGCTCGGGTGTGATCGTTTCCGGCGGAGTCGTCAAGAACTCGGTCCTGTCAAGAAATGTCAGAGTCGGCCAGAACGCATCGGTTCACGATGGCGTTTTGTTCGACCACGTCCGCATCGGCGCCGGTGCCAAGGTGCGCAACTGCATCATCGACAAGCATGTCCGTGTTCCGGCCGGCGAACGAATCGGCTACGACCTGGAATCAGATCGCGAACGGTTTACCGTGTCGCCCGGAGGAATTGTTGTCGTTCCCAAATCTTTTCGTTTTGAAAATGCCGTCAACTCGCAGCCGTCCGACGCGGTAATGTCGTCCGCCAGCAGCTAAGTAAGAGCCTATCCCAATACCCGCTCAAGATATCTCAACCCGAAATGTTAGTGAGGGAAAACGAGTGAAGTTCCCTCGCTCACACTTCGGGTTACGGAGTTGTGGGACAGGCTCTAAGCGATGCGGCGGCGAGAACCTTTTGTGCCACTAACTGCGAATGTGGCGCACGCTAAACGACAAGCGCCCCCGGCAGGATTCGAACCTGCGACACCAGCTTTAGGAATGCGTGAAAAAGCACGTGTTTCCCCCGA
>CAYXWX010000008.1:32083-75172 GCA_964468915.1 uncultured Pirellulaceae bacterium | reverse complement strand
TTCTGCTGGTTGACGAAGATAAGAAACTAGCGGGCCTTATTACGATCCGTGACATTGACATGATGCGTCGTTTCCCCAACGCGTGCAAAGACACGCAGGGTCGACTTCGCGTCGGTGCAGCCATCGGCGTCCATGATCTGGAGCGTGCCGAAAAGCTGATCGACAAGGATGTGGATGTCCTGATCGTGGATAGCGCTCATGGTCACAGCAAAAATGTGATCGAGACCGTGAAAGCGATCAAGCAGCGTTGGGACATTGATGTCGTCGCGGGCAACGTGGCAACCTCCGAAGGTTGCGAAGCGTTGATCGAGGCGGGTGCCGACGCGGTAAAAATCGGGATCGGTCCTGGTTCAATTTGTACGACTCGAGTGGTCAGTGGCATCGGTGTGCCTCAGGTTACGGCGATCTACGAAGCGAATCAGACCGCATTGAAACACAACATACCAGTCATTGCAGACGGAGGAATTCGATACTCGGGCGACATCACCAAAGCCATCGCGGCCGGCGCAAGCTGCGTGATGATTGGAGGGTTGTTTGCCGGATTGAACGAGAGTCCGGGCGAAGTGATTTTGTACCAGGGGCGCACTTTCAAAGTGTACCGTGGTATGGGTTCTCTTGGCGCGATGGTCAAGGGTTCAAGTGAACGTTACCGACAGTCCGATTCGGGTCCCGGGAAACTGGTGCCTGAAGGCGTGGAAGGTCGAGTTCCGTTCAAGGGGGCGTTGAGTGATTTCGTGTACCAATTGGTGGGCGGGTTGCGTGCAGGCATGGGTTATTGCGGCACGCAAACGGTCGACGAATTGCGTACTGATGCAAACTTTATTCAGGTATCAGCGGCAAGCGTTAGAGAAAGCCACCCACATGATATTGCGATTACTCAAGAGGCTCCCAACTACAGTACGGAGTCCCCGTCCTCAGACCACGGCTAGTGTTCTTTCGTTACTGCAGCAAGGCAAGCGAGTGGCGGCCTGCGGCGTGCCTGCCCTGCTCTTTTCGGTCGCGATCGCCAACCCTTGTGGTGCGGTTCAGGTAAGTGGCTTCGCCAGTCCTCCTCCAGCGCCGATCAACCAAGTCCCTGCACGTGACGCAGCGACCGCTCAGGCGGACAATCCTCAGCCAGCTCGCTACATGCCGCCGGTTCATGTTGCACCCGCAGCCGATCAAACGGCTCAGCCTTCGCGAGTCTCTCATGCCAATTTTGATCGTGATTCGGCCGGAGCAAGTCGCGACGTTGGGCGACAGGTTTCCTATTCTCCGCGTGCGGCAGTAACCAAACTGAGTGATCAATCGCTTTCGGCGGCTGATTCCAATGTTTCCGTAGCAGGCCACCGGGCGGTTGATCGATTCGTCGGGATGCACGGATTTCGCAATGAACCGACGCCCGCGGCCGCGCCTGTCAAGGCACAGCGAATTCGTCGATCTGGTCTTCAGGATCACCTTTCGGCAGCATTCAAGCGGACGACGCAGCGGCACAACGCTCAGCCTACCGAGGCGGTTTGGCACGAGGATGAATCAGCAGGTGCGGATGTGGAGGTCGTTCGTTTTGAAGAGAAACCAGACGAGGTTTCCGTTGACTCGACCACCTTCGAGAAGCCGGTTCGACATGGTTCAGCACGGGCCAGCGGTTCGTTCAAACGTAAACGTCTGGCGGCCAGGCGGCAGAGCCTGAATTCTCAGCCAGAGCGGATCGAGGATTACCAAGAATTGCTTGTTCGTCACGAGGTCGAAGACGACCGATTGGCAGTCAACATCAAGCAGGATCTTAACCGTCATCGTAATGACCATGAGTACGATGACGCTGTGTATGAAGATGAACTGAACGAGCCAATTGAATTTGCGACTGACTATCAGCGTCCAATGGCTGGCTCCAATGCTGACCGGGATTCCGATCAGATTGACGAAGAGATCATGCCGGCGGCTCGAACGGCTGCCGTGCAGGCCAATCATCGTGATCGCCGTACCCGTGTGGCACAGTCTGCTCGATCGCGTTCGCAAACGCTTCGTGGCCGGCAAGTTTCTGTTCTTTCATCCGGTCGGCAGGATTCCGATGCGGACGGTGGAAGCGATTTTGAAGAGATTCCTAATCGTCTTCGAGCAAGTCGTCAAATCGAGAAGATTGATGATTTCGACCCGTTGAACGAAGCCGATGATGAACTGGATGACCCGGCCAGCGATGATCTGGATGACCTTGATCGTGACATTGACGCGGAACTCAAGCGTTTGCGGGAACGAAGTGGCAACGACTTGGATGACTCGGACGATGACGATTCCGTGGCCAAGCCGCCCGTGAAAGATTGCGATACTTTTCGCAATGAACTGCTGAATAGCTCAATCCGCGATATTGCGTTGGATATTTCGCCTCCAGCCAGCAGCTTGCCCGGAGCCACCTATCCTGTCGGCAGAAGCTGGACCGATCGCAGCGGCAACGTGATCGCCACCGGAGCGATGCAGGATCTGAGACGCGGCTATGTGATTCTTGATAGCGGTCAGAAGATTGCCTACGCCAGACTCAGCGAGTCAGATCTTGCGGCGGTGTCAGAATTCTGGCGACTGCCGACCGTTTGCAGCGTGGGCGATCGAGGTTCCGTGGAGCGAAACTGGATTCCTCAGACGTTTACCTGGACGGCATCGAACTTGTGCCACAAGACGCTGTTTTTTGAAAACGTGCAGCTTGAGCGATATGGGCATTCGCATGGCCCGTTCACTCAACCGATTCAGTCCGTGGCACACTTCTTTGTGTCACTGGCAACGGTTCCCTACCACGCGGCGATTCATCCAGCCAACGAGTGTCAGTATGCACTTGGTTACTACCGACCTGGCAATTGTGCTCCGTGGTTGAAGGATCCGATTCCAATCAGTTTGGATGGAGCAAGGCGACAAGCGTTGGTTGCGACAGGATTGGCCGTGATTCCGTAAACCACTTTATCGAATTTGAAGCGTACCCCGATTCCGACAGGTAGTGGATTGAATCTGCTACTGAGTCGATGACGAGGGCGATTGGTCCGGCTGCGGGAGGGCATTTCCTCCCGCAGCCGTTTGTTTTTTGTCAGTCGAAAGTTGACGGTCGACAGGGGACAGTCGTAATTATTGGCCACGGATGCACAGATCCAAGCTGTGCGCGGGTCCAAGTTCTGCGCGGGTCTCCCGACCCCTCCCAAAGCTGTGCGCGGGTCTCCCGATTCCTCCATGCTGTGCGCGGGTCTCCCGACCCCGCACTCCGTGTCTGACAGGACGGAGAACCAGTCACGGTAATCCTGTTCATCCCGTCAATCCTGTCTGATCTGAAAATTGCCCGCGTATTCAGAGCCAAAAACGTGCCAAAATTGCTGCTGCTAAACCGAACTGGTCCGTGTCACGTACAACTCTACAATGACGGCTACGACCGAACTCTATCGATCAAGTGCAGGAATATCATGGCTTCAAACGGAATCCTTAAACGCTCGCTTCTTTTTGTGTGGTTATGCTTCGCAGTGATCCCTGCAAACGCGCAGACATTGGAAACACTTCAGCAGGACCGAATGGCCGAAGAGGAGGATACTCGTCGCTTCTTCGAGCAGGCTCATGGAGCGTTGGATAAGGCACTGGAGATGTTTGACGAAAAACATCAGTTGCCGGGCGAGGAGGATCTGGCTTTCTACAACTTCCTTGCGAGGACTCAGGAAGATCAGCAGGAAAAAATCCAGTCGTATCTGGATGTGGCCGCCGAAGCGTTGGGGGTTTCGGATATCACCGATCGACGTGAGAAGATTGCTGAATTGAAAAAACAGATTGAGAAAAACCAAAGCAACATCACTGTCTACAAACGCAAAAGAATTTCCGCTCCAGAATCGTCCTACAACCCGCTGGTGACGACTCGATCCGGCTACGATAAGAAAATCGAAACGGCCAAGCAGAACATTCAAGTCGCTCAGGAAGAAATTCAAGCTGAAAAAGATGCGTTGCTTGCTCAGCTGAACAAGATCGGCATGGAGCTCGATCCTGAAACCATCGACATGTTGCTGGAATCGGTCACGGGGGACGAGTTCGTCAAGATCAGCGTCATCTTTGATAACGCTAAACGTTTCGCTCTGAAGTTGGAAAACCTGACCGAGCAATCGGGGGAAGATCCGGAAGCGGCCAAAAAGTACTACGGCGTTTATTTAATGCTGTTGAAAACGGTCGATCGTCTGCAGAATAAGTTTGTGGATAATGTGGACGAGGTTTATTATCCACAGCTGGAAAAATTCGCTCAGAAAGCGCAGAGAAACATCGAAGACGCGGAACGAGCGATCAAGCTGGGCGGGAACCGGGACGTGCTGCGGAATAACATCGCCAGCAACGAAGAAACGTATGACGTGGCGATGTTTTACAAGGAAAGCCTGTCGCATCAAAAGCATCAGATGATGATGGCGAACCTTGAATGCAAAAAGAACATTCTGACCGCAGCCAATACGTACAAAACCGCCGCACTCAGCAAGGACATGGCCGAACTGATGGCTGTCAGTCGCCGAGCGTTTGATGCGATCACCAGCTTGGCTGTACCGGACCTGCGTCCATTCGAAAACAAAAAAATGAAGCAGGCGTTTTCTGAAATGACGCGGCAGCTGAGAAAATAGTTTGTCGTTCACCGGAATCACCCGGTACCTGCAGTATTTTTTCGAACTTTTCTTTATCGCGCCTCGCGACGTGAGAGCAACATGCCTGAGGTCGCCTGGTACATCTACCTGCTGGCAATAGCGGCCGGAGTTGTTGCGGGAATCATCAACACGTTGGCGGGCAGCGGTTCTTTGGTGACCTTGCCCATGCTGGCTGTCTTGGGTTTGCCGGCCGACCTTGCCAATGGAACCAATCGTGTAGGAGTGCTGCTTCAAAACGTAGTCGGCATTGCCACCTATCGTCGCTCAGAAAGCGTCTCAATTACTGAGCAGCGTTGGTTGATCTGGCCGACCGTGGCGGGCGCGTTGGTGGGCGCGACTATCGCTGTATTTCTGGACAAAAGTTCGATGCAACTGGCGATCGGAATCGTGATGGTCGTCATGTTGTTCGTGATCCTGATGAATCCAAAACAGTGGCTTCGCGAAACGTCCGAAGCGGTGCCGCATCGCCCGGGCTGGATAAAGCTGTTGGTTTTTTTCGCGATTGGAATCTATGGCGGTTTTATTCAAGCGGGCGTTGGCATCCTGCTGCTTTCTGCCATGGTTCTGGGCGCAGGTTTTACAATGAACCAAGCCAACCTGATCAAGCTGGTGATCGTTTTGATCTTCACCCTGTTTGTGTTGCCGGTGTTCGTGTTCTGTGAAAAAGTGAATTGGCCGATCGGCGTGCTGATGGCGATTGGTCAGGGCATTGGAGCGTGGTTGGCGGCGCGTTACGCGACACGAGTTCCCAACGCAAATGTATGGATCAGGCGGTTGCTGATCGTCCTCGTGTCAGTCGGGATCGTCAAATTTCTGATGTTTTGAAGTTCGAGTGATCAACCTTGCCATGTCGAAGAATCTTTCGCGTCAATTGAGACAACGAGGCATTACGATCCGTCGAACCGCTAAATCTGATCAGGAAATAGTCTTTTGCTGATCCTTCTAATGCAGGGTGACACTCACAAAACGAGCCATGTTCTCCAGTGTCCTACGATTTTGAAGTGAATCGTTGTCAGATGATTTGGATGCTTGCCTCAGGATCGATCCTCATGTCCCACCTTTCGAAGAAAATTGGTGCAACAGCTCCTCGAGCGAAGACGCCTTGGCTGATTCGGTTCGTAATGAACTTGCTCATTGCGATGTTCATTCTTACTTCGCCGGCATGGATTTTTCTGATGATGCTTGAGTACTCGTTTCGGTACGGACCGGGACGAGGCGACTATCCTGCCGTCGCGCCGGACGCGGACTTTCAAACGCGACGTGCATGGGGCAAGAAGGAAATGTTCGACTACTTCAAACTGGTCGACCAATGGGTTCGGAAATCAAGTCTGATTGCAGAGGATGTTGGCAAAGTCACCGGCGTGGCTCCTGTTGGCAGTCCCAATCGGTTCTACGCGGGCGGCTTCACCGACGGCGCCCATTGTAAAATGAACTTGCAAGTTGTTGGTGAAAAAGGCGAGGGTGTTCTGACCTTGCCAGTGGTTAACGTCAACAACTCGTATCGGCTTTACGGGATTGCGGATAGCTCGACGTGGAAATTCGGCGATGAAACTGACCTGATCAAGCTCAGCGGAAAATCGTGGTTGCAGGAGCATGGTTTTGACACGTTGATCGAACAGATCCGAAGTTATGCCGAGCACGACGAACACGAGAGCGTCATATTGACCTGCGAACTGCTTCGCAATGCGCTCAGGGATTTCGTCGGCAATGACGCGATGCAAACAGGAAGCGTAAATTCCACCGAAAACGGTTGGTTTACGAATTTGCCTCATAGGTATCGAGTAGAAATGCTGCGTCGCTACGCTGAGAGTTTATCTCAATTGGGCCGAGACGAAGAGGCGTGCAAGGCATTTCGACGTGAGGCGAGTTTGCATATCGAGCATGCTGAATTTTTTCGTTATAGCAGTTCCTCCAGGCACCGAGACCCATCTGAGTTGCCACGTTCACTAGAGTCAGCACGCGTTACGATTATCGAGGCCTCAAGGTTGCGCCCCGATGATCCCAACGTGATCGATCTCGCTCGCAAGCGAGCGTTGATGGCGTACAACCGGCAGTGCGGTAGCTTCAGACTCTATTACAGTGGCGAGGAAGCGGCGGAACGCGACGCGATCAGACGTTCGCTGGGCGCCCTATACAAGTGCGTTGTCTACCGAGCGAAGAAATCTGAATGGTTGCGGCAGCAATTGGGATCCATGAAGTTCCAGCTGTTGCCGAATAACTGCAACAACGTTCGCATCAACAAGCATGGTCTCTATGAAGCACGCGTCGTTGTGGAGATCGTTGGTCGGTGGGGCAAACGCGGGATACTGGAAGTGAGTATCCGCGAGAACGAAAAGAAACATCAGCCTTTGGATTTGAGTGTCCCGACGCCACGCGGGCCATTGTTCCCGTTCACTCATCGCAGAGTCCGCTGGACGCCCGCTGGAGGGGACGAAATCAAGCTCGCTGCGAAAACGCTGGCTCCTTACGACACGTGATGTATCGTGTTCAGTTTTGGCGACGAGCGAGTTCCTCGAATCGGTGTAGTGTCTCGGTCAGGATCATTTGGAGTTTCTTGCGATCACCTTTCGACCCTGAGCTACCTGCGTCGGCACCATCGAAATAGTGATTTTCCGGCCAGGATGTTCCGGCACGGTAATCGTTTACGTGCTACGGCCTGTGTCGATGATGAAAAATCTGGGCTGGAAACAAGGTTCGTATTGCTTTGTTCCAACTCATTTTTAGGGTTGTTACTTGCGGAGGATCTCGTTTCATCTTTTGCTTTTGAGGCTCACGGAATGATGATTCGGTCGGTCAACCCTGATCTTCAGTTGAAACAAAGCAGTAGTAAAGCCCTGAGGCTTTTGGGATATGAAAAATAAGCGACGAAAGCCGCTGCTACGAACGGCGCTGCCCGAAATGTGCAAGGCCCCGGCGAAAAAATCACAACCTGATCTGGAGCCGCTTTAACTTCGCCCCGGATGAGGCTCGCGATCGGAGCCCAAAAACAATTGAGAGGCACCCGTGAAACGATAGCATTTGTGCGAAGAACTGCTCTTGGCGGGAAAGACTTGAACAAAAGCTCGAAAATATTACCGTCTGGCTGCACGCGAGCCTGACAGCGTGACGAAAATGATTCTTGGAAAGATACAACCTGTGCAGTGTCAGTCATTGATTTTGGGGTTGGCACTTCATTTTGATTCGGTTTGGTCAAGCTATTTTAAAGGGCCAAACCCAAAATCTTGGTTTGACAAAAACGCTAGTGCTTTGTTCCAACTGAAGATCAGTGTTGACCGACCGAATCATCATTCCGTGAGCCTCAAAAGCAAAAAATAAAACGAGACCCTCCGCAAGTAACAACCCTAAAAACGAGTTGGAACAAAGCACTAGGCACTGCACCAGTTTCATCATTCAGGTTCCGTATGTTAGCACTTGACCAGACATTGCTTCTACGCCCGGACGCGGGGCCCGCAACAGGGCTGACTCATGTGAATCGATGCGTGCGGTTGGCGAAGGCGTGGCAGAAGCTGGGAGGCACGGCAACCTTTGTGTGCAGCGATCTTCCGGGAAGCCTTGAGCGGGAATTGGCCGCTAACCAGATCCGAGTGAGGACCCTCGCTCATCCTGATCGTTCGACGCAGGACGCGCGTCAAACAAGTGAAATTGCGTCGCGTTGTAAACCAAGTTGGGTCGTCGTTGATGGACCGGGTTTCGACAAACAATACGTTGAGCAAATCCAGAACTTGGCTCGATCGTCACGTTTGAACATCAAGTTCGGTGTGGTCAGTGAATCGTCTGGAGCGATTGCCCGTTATGATCGAGCAATTTACCCGCTGATTTCCCCTGCTGGCTCAAGTCAATCTGAGCGTGGCGATGCGTTTTCGGGCACGTTTGCTACCGAGTCGATGCGTTACATTCCAACGGAGTGCCTGAACGATTCAGGCCACTCAAACGATCAGGTTGACGTTCCGAGGTACGCTCGGAAGATTCTCTTTTGGTGGGGAGAGGACGTGCCTTCGAGTGAAACGTTATCCGCGTTGCATCAACTGATCGACAGTGTCAGGCAGCAGACCTCGATCGACGTGGTTCTGAAAAAGTCACAATGGGACGACGCATCAATTCTGAAACTTAGAAAAGAAAATCCTCAGGTCACTCTCCGATTCTGCCAGTCTGCGGAAAGACGTTTGGGATCAATGGCACCCATCCATCTGGCAATCATCGACGAAGACGCAAGCAAGGCGCGGTACCTTGCAACCAAGGCCATTCCCATTGCTCAGGTCATGTGCCAAACGAAAACCTCGATCAGCGCGAAACCGAATGTCGCGGGAGTGATCAGCATACCGTCCCCTTGTTCAGGCAAATCCGAGTTTCGACGTGCGATGCGTAAGCTGATCGGGGACAGACATCAACGGCAAGCCCTGTCTGAGGCTGGGCGAGCAAACGTTGATCCTGACGCAGCGAGTCGTGTTGCGCGACGGTTGGCAAGTGACGCTCTGATCGTTAACAAGGCCAGATCGTCGGATTGGGAAGATGTTCGGCGTTGGGCGCTTGATCCTGAGTCTCAAGCGTTAACTCTGTCAGAGGTTGCGCAGTCAGAGACTGACCGAACTTCGATCGCTGAAGAAGCCAGGTTTTCGGAGTCTTTAGAGCACGGTGATGACCGTTGGATCTTCCGGCGAACAGATGGCGGGGCAGTTGGATATGTCTCGCTTGATCGCGATTCGCATTCCACCGGAGATGTCGTGCGAGCGAACGTGTTGATCGATCCGGCGTTTCGCAATTGCGGATTCGGAACGGCCGTTCTGGAACGATCAATCGAATCGTGTAGCCACGACAAGATGATCGAAAAAGTAATGGTGCAAATCAAGCAAGGCAACCGAGCGGCACAGCAAATGGCGCGGCGAGCGGGGATGGTCCAGGTGGATCCCACCGTGGTTCGTGGTCGTTTGGCATTGCAATATGCGATCAATATACGACCGTCCTGCACGAACGTGCTTGCCCCAGCGCTACGACGTTCGGCATGACGGACATCGGCTTGTTGATTTAGTGCCGAACACGATGTCGATGGAAAAGTAAAAACCCGAAACGTGAATGAGGGACGAAGGATCCCTCGCTGACGCAGCGGGTTGTGATTGAACCAACACACGCCCACACGCAAATGTTGTGGCGACGAGGGCCGGTTGTTGCGAAAAAGCACCGGCTTGCAGCGGTTGTGCTTGCAACGGATGCTTGCAAGATCAATTCAGCTGTTCTTCTACGCAACTTCGTTACAACCCGCACAGGCAGTACGTCAGCTAGGAAACGGACGACCAAACGCGGGACACCGCTCATGAGTGAGGGCGCGAGGATTCGAAAAGAGTGTTGCACGAGGCTGCCAGCCTGTTCCGTTGCATTCCTTCCTTCGAAACCCTACCGGATTCACTCCCATGGCATGTTCCCCATTGCGCATTCTTGCGCCAGCGATTTTGCTCAGTTTTGTAGCCGCCTCGCAGCCCGCGTTGGCGCAGATCAGCTTCACCAATTCAGGTCAGGTAGGGTCGAGTTCGCCGATCAGTGGTGTGTTGACCGACGCCGAGGGAGACTCGATCGGTTACACGATTTCGACTACCGGCCCATTGTTTTTTGGTTGGAACGGTGATGCCGCGTCTGAGCTTGGCGGTGTCCAGGAGAATTTTGGTCAGATCGACGGAACGTTTGACTGGATTTTTACGATGGCCTTCGACAGCCCGATCGAGTCATTAACGCTCAGCCAGACACCATTTTATTCAACCGGGACAAACGCCGGTGGCTCGTTGATGGTGATGTCGGATGCGGCGAACGCATCGGCAAACGCAGGCACGCAGGGGCTAGGCAGTGATAGTCTTTCCAATCTGAATGGCGTTGTCGTTGCTGGTGGTGATGTCAGTGCAACTCTTGCAACAACCAGAAACGATGAAGACGACTGGTTCGTCAATCTTGAAAACGTGCAGACGGTCACCGTTCGCTACCAGCCGACGGCAACCGCTCCCGCTGTGGTTGGATCTGAGTGGTTGACCTTTTCCGATGCCAACGTCGTTGCGATTCCCGAGCCATCAACTCTGGTTGGATTGGGATGCCTGCTGGCAACCGTCACTTTACGTCGCCGTCGAACAAAATAAGCCGGATATTTCATCGGGGGTGTCGTTCGTAACACGCAAACCATTGCCCCGCCGCAACTTCGGTCTCGGACTTGTTGCCGTCGAGAACGACCGACTGTTTTGGACAACTTTCTGGTTTGCAAGGTTACGGCAGTAAATTACGGCAGTGTTTCTGAGACCTTGTTGTCGGCCTGCGAAATATCAGAAACACGCTTCTTCAGCAGGTTTACGTCCTACGGCCGAAGTTTCAATGTTCGAAGCAAGGACGATGATGGCGAAGCTGCTAGCGAGCTGCAATCGACGTTGATTCTGAAACTCCACAAGTCAATGGAGTGTTTATGAGAATCCCAGCTGCCCGCGCCAGCTGCCCGGGGATTCTCAGACTGACCTTGGTGATTTGTACGCTCTGAGATTAAAACTCAGGTTTGACGTGCGATCGCGGGCCAGCCCGCTTTCGCGTTGCATGGAAGCGAACGCGACAAGATCGGGGTTATGAATCAACTTGGCCGAGCGTTAAGGATGACGCTCAAATACCGCTGGTCCCTGCTGGGTTCCTTCGGTTGTAGCTTGCTGGTCGCCATTCTCTGGGGTGCAAATCTCGGGGCCGTTTATCCGTTCGTCGAAATCGTTCTTCAAAACAAGACGCTGCCTCAATGGGCCGAGCAGCGAATCGAAGACTCGACGGCTCGAATCATCCGACACGAGCAACGTCTTGCGGAGCTTGGGTCTTTCCCCACGTCGGCTGATTCTTCCGCGACCCGATCGGAAACTCGATCCATCGAGTACGAGTTAAAGGCGGAACGCTCTCGATTGGCAACCACCGAGTACTGGCAGCCGTGGATTGATCGCTTCGCGCCCACTGACGCGTACCGGACGCTGGTGTATTTGATGGGCATAATGTTCCTGGCAACGCTCGTTCGATGTGTCTGTCTGATGGGAAACATGGTCTACGTCGCTCGCGTCGGGCATCGTACGGTTCTGGATTTGCAACAGGAAGCGTTCGGGAACGTGCTGAGTCTTGAGTCTCATGAAGCAGGTGGCGGCGGGACGAGTGATCTGATCAGTCGTATTCGTGACGAAACGCAGATGATTGGGCAGGCCGTGATCACGCTGTTCGGCAAAACCGTCCGCGAGCCTTTGAAAATGGCGGCATGTCTGATCGGTGCGGCGTACGTAAACTGGCGACTGTTGATATTATCCGTCCTGGTCTGTCCGTTGGCTGGGTTCGTCCTTGCGATGTTGGCACGTGCGACGCGTCGAGCGGCAAAGCGAGCGATCGAACAATCAGCCAACCTGATGGATCGATTGTACGAGGCGATCGCTTACCAGCGGGTCGTCAAATCATTCACGATGGAAGATGCCGAACGGTTTCGCTTCAGCGGCGTGGCTCAGGATATTTATAAGAAACGAATGCGTATCGCGTGGCTCGAGTCGCTTTCAAGAACCAATAACGAACTTCTTGGCGTCAGCATGATCACGCTGAGCGTTCTGGCCGGCGGCTATCTTGCGTTGACTCAGCAGACGCACCTTTTGGGAATGCGGATGGCGACACAGCCAATGGATTTCGGAAGCGTGATGGTGTTTTTCGGATTTTTGATTGGAGTTGCCGATCCCTTGCGAAAACTTGGGGACGTCTACAGCACCGTGCAGCAGGGAATCGTTGCGGCGAACCGGGTCTTCCCGCTGATCGATACAAAACCTGCCGTGACTGAGCCTGTGTCGCCAGCGCCAATGCCAACGGGGGCTCGCGGGCTGAGCGTTTCGCTTGAGAACGTTTGGTTTGAGTATCAGCCTGGTGCCCCTGTCTTGAAGGGGCTGAGTCTCCAGTTTCCTGCCGGCTCATCAACGGCAATCGTCGGCCACAACGGTTGTGGGAAAAGTACGTTAATCAATTTGCTGCCGAGATTTTTCGATCCAACGGGCAATGACGGCAACAGCGGATCAGTACAGTTCAACGGACAAGATATTCGTGAGTTTTCAATCCGGCGTCTTCGGCAGAATGTCGGGTATGTGACTCAACAGACCATGCTTTTCAATGACACGGTTGCCAACAATATCGCCTACGGTGCCCCCGGCGCTTCGAAAGAGGAAATTGTTTCGGCAGCCAAAGAGGCGCATGCGGACGAATTTATATCGGGTTTGGAATCCGGGTATGACACGCTGATCGGTCAGGCGGGACGAAGCCTGTCTGGAGGTCAGCGGCAGCGAGTTTCTCTGGCTCGGGCGATTTTGAAAGACCCGCAGATTCTGATTCTGGATGAAGCCACCAGTCAGATCGATCCCGAAAGCGAAAACCTGATTCATCAAACTCTGCGGCAGTTTATTCGTAATCGCACAACCATCATGATCACCCACCGAGTGTCCACACTCGATCTGGTCGATCAGATCGTCATCATGAAAGACGGGAACGTGATCGACTGCGGGACTCATTCGCAACTGATCGCGCGATGCAACGAGTATCAACGAATGCGAAATGGATATCTGGAAGGAGCAGCCTGATGGCCACCAATACAGCAGCCAGGCTTTCCGCCACGCCATTTGAGCAGGCAAGATTCGCGCGAGATGTGATTCAGCACGAGGCCGAAGCGTTGAAGCTACTGGCAAACAACCTGCCAGCCGATCTGTCACGAGCCGTCGATTTGGTGCTTGAGTGTGAAGGTTCCGTGATTGTGGCGGGCATAGGCAAAGCGGGTTGGATTGGTCAGAAAATTTCCGCCTCATTCTGCTCGACAGGAACACGCAGCCACTTCCTGCATCCGGCAGAAGCGGTTCATGGCGATCTGGGCCGCATTGGATCCGAGGACGTGATCCTGATCCTGTCCAACAGCGGCGAAACATCAGAAATTTTGCGTCTGCTGCCGACTCTGGCTCAGTTCGAAACGCCCATCATTTCCATCACTGCCAGCGTTGATTCGACGCTCGCAAAACACAGCCACGCAGTATTGAACTACGGGAAGTCAACCGAAGCCTGTTCGCTGGGACTGGCTCCATCGACCAGCACAACAACCATGTTGGCGTTGGGTGACGCGTTGGCGTTGTTGCTGAGTCGGGTCCGACAATTTCGATCGATCGACTTCGCTCGGTATCACCCGGGCGGTTCACTCGGCCGAAAACTGGCCAAAGTCGACGACATCATGCGACCGATTGAACGCTGCCGAGTGGCATTGGAAAGCGAAACGATTCGTGACATCTATGTTCGCTATCGCGGTCAGGAACGTCGGGCAGGGATGGTGATGGTGACCGACGATCAGGGGACATTGACAGGTGTTTTCACTGACAGTGATCTGGCTCGAATGTTAGAGCAGAAACAGGACGCGTATTTTGACAGCCCGATTTCTGCGTTGATGACCCGGCATCCAAAAACAATCGGTTCCGGCAGCAAAACGACTCTGGCCGTCGATACATTGGCGTGTCACAATTTAAGTGAGCTGCCCATTATTGATTCGCGGGGCCGAGCGATTGGCCTGATCGATGTGACCGATCTGGTGGGCTTGATTCCCAGCCAGAAAACGATCTCGCAATGAAGTTTTTCCAAGAGCGTGAAGACGATCTGGTTGTGGTCGCTTCATTCACTGGAGGCAGCGAAGCCCACGTGTTACGGTTGTTGCTCGAAGCGAACGGTGTTCAGGCAGCGGTCACTGGCGAGGAAACCAATGCGACGCTTGGCTTCGGCAGTGGAACGGACCCCAATGTCTTCGGAGTCAGAGTGCTGGTCAAACGCATGGACGTCGAAGAAGCGCGTTTGATAATGCAAGTTCCGGCTGCTTCCGATGTGTTGATCCCTGCGTGGATTTGTGGCTGTGGAGCGGAAGTCGATGAGGGCTTCGCCGTTTGCTGGTCATGCGGGAAATCCTGGGAAGATTGACAGAGACATCGATCGTCGGATGAATCGACTAGAGGTCTGCCTTGTGGTACAAATGGAAGATGGCGCTTGATCGAATAAGTTATTCGGTGCTCGGGAGAAGGTGACGGGGCTCGCTCTTATTGATTATTTGATTGCGACGGCAGGACAGGAGACGTTTTGAGAGACTATCCGAACTTGGTTGTCGTGATTGGTGCTTCTGCGGGCGGCTTGCAGGAGATTGTGAAGATCGTGGCGAGCCTGCCTGCTTCGTTCGCGGGTTCGATTATCGTGGCGACCCACCGTGACCCTCAAAATGCGGTCCCCAATCTTCTGCCAGAGATTCTCGATGCTCGAACACAAGTGAGTGTGGAAGAACCGATCAATAACGAGTACCTGTCCTGTTCTACAATTTATGTTGGCACTGCCAATCAGCGAGTTGAGGTTGTTGAAGGGGGGGAGTTCAAAGTTGAGATTGACGCGACGCGATTTGCTCGAATGAAACGAATTGATGATCTCTTCGTATCGGTTGCCGAAACGGCTGGAGAAAACGCGATCGGAGTCGTGCTGTCCGGACGATTGAGCGACGGTGCAAGTGGCCTGGCTGCCATCAAAAAAGCCGGTGGTTACTGTTTTGTTCAGCATCCAGAAGATGCCCTGTTCGACTCGATGCCTCTGGAGGCATTGGACCGGGTGAATGTCGATTTTGTCGGAAGCGTCGACGAAATCGCAGCTCACATTGTTCAGATTGCAGCTGGCCGGACTTGCGAGGACTGAGCATCTGCCGCGATTGAACCTGGGCAAGCGTGTTCGCCCGGATTTATTTCCATGTGTGAAACCGACATGGAAAAACGCGGTTTTGACATTCAAATAGCATGGTCGCACTCTCTGTCAGGAGCAATCGACTTTCGCATCACAGATCGACCTTCACCAGTTTCCACGCTCGAACGTAGTCGTAGTGGGTTGTGTTGCGAGTGTCGTCGCGCAGGTCCTTGTTCTTCGGCGGATCAACCCACTTGTAGGTTTCGCAGACGAGATTCATGAACATCGGTTGGTCGAAAGGTTCTGGATCCAGATCGGTCGGAACGTCGATCGTCAGTCCAGGTTTACCATCGGCATAGAATTTCATCGTGTTGGCGTCCACCCACCAGCAACCGTAGGTGTGAAACTCATCATTGACGCGCGATGACAATTTGATTCTGCCACCTTTCTTAACATCGGGTACTTTACCAGAACTATCACCTTTCCCGTCCGATTTCTTCGCAGGCCTGAAGTGTTGGTGCGTATTGCAGTTCATGTTCAACGCAAATGCCGGATACTTTTCGGCACCGCCCATGCTCTCATGGATATCCAGTTCAAGCCCGATCGTTCCTCCATCCACTTTTTTGACACCGCCAGCCAACCAGAACGTTGAGGAAGTCGACAGGCTGGACGCTTTCATTCGACACTCGTAATAACCATACAACGCTGTTTTGGCTTTGGATTGCACGGCGCCGCAAGCGATGTTGAATTCATTCTTTGGACGGTTCAATTTGGTGCATTTGATTTGTAATGAGCCATCTTTCACGCTGACGGAAGAAGGCATGAATAGTCCCGGTGGTCTGCCTTTCCAGCGAGGATTGTGATCGTGCCACTTGTCACCATCCAGCTGGTCACCATCGAATTCATCGGTGAACGATTCATTGACCTCCCATCGATACCCTGCAGGTGGTTCGGGCGGCGACTGAGCAGTCGCCGGTTTGAGGGGGAACAGAATACTGACAGCAGCCGCGAAGCCGAGTAATAAGTGACTTCCTGTGAATGAGCTAAGCTTGAGTTTGCGTTCGCGCATCGAGCGGACCTTACTTTGAAGTGGTGTCTGGAGCATCGTTTGAAACATTTTCGCGTCGATCCCCGGCTGATTGTAACTCACAAGTTTGAGGCACGTCATCGCGACAACGCCGTGGAAAGTAAACAATGATCCGATTTCACCGTCCTGCCGTTGCGATAGACGTCGAGCAGCATGCGGGATTTTTTTGCGAGCATTCTGCGAACCTCGCGGCGTTTTCCTTTGCCCCGAGGAATTGCCATGTTGTCGTACGCGGTGGTTTTATGTCGCATCCACGCGATGACCGCAGCCTCGGCACGTCGTTCGATAGGGATCGTTTGGGTCCGAGCCACCGTGCCGCTGCCGACAGGCGTTGCGTGACGAGCGACTGCGACTGCAATTTCTCCTGCGAGGTCGCGGTAACGATCGTGAAAGTTCAGGAATGCGAAAACAGCATCAGTGAACTGGTCGATGTACTCGTTCTGAATTTTTTGTCGTCGTTTCGCCGCGGCTGCTTGTTTGCGAGCGTAAGCGGGCGTTGCGCGTTCGATTTCCAGTTGCCTCGTTACCGAATCAATCGTCGTTTGTTCGGCCCAGACGCCAACACTGATCGTGCGTCGTCCTTTCCGCTTTTTTACCGTCCATGATGGGCCAGCTGCTTTGACTCGTCGTGTCACCCCCGCGTCGCCCGGTTTCAGCAGGCCCCAGGACTTTGGTACTTTCAGTTGTTGACCGTCGTCGGTGGTAACCGTTCGTGGTTTTGAGCCCGGTTGGACGATCCGGTTTGTCTCAGGCATTCGCGGCAGCCTTTAAGGTAGGAAAAAGTTTCAAATTTGACACGTTCGAAATTTCGACTTACAAAACGGTCGTGTGGTCTCGCAAGCGTGGTCGCGTTATGATCAAGCGTAGTAACGGATTTTTCAATGACTGGAGATAATTGAAACGATGGACGAACCAAAAATTGCAGCGTGCGAACCGAAGCAGGTAGAATTGGAAGAGGGAAAGAAATACGCGTACTGCACGTGTGGACTTTCGGAGTCGCAACCCTTTTGTGACGGAAAACACTCGGGGACAAGTTTCACTCCTGATGTCTTTACGGCTGAGAAAACTGAGTCGGCGTGGTTATGCCAGTGTAAGCGAACGGGCAACGCGCCTCGGTGCGATGGAAGCCATCAGAAGCTTTCGCAGAATGACTGATGTTTTGCCGTTGCGAATTGACAATCGTCTGCTTTTTTGAGTTAAGTGACCTTTAAATTTTATGAGCAATTTTCAAAACGATTTTGAGCTGACGATTGCTCGAAGTTACAAATTGCTGAAGGTTGCTGGCTGGATGTTTCTGGCGTTGGTTGTGATTTTTCTGGTGATCACCCCAGTGGCGTACGGATGGTTGTTGCGGGCGGCGGAGTATCGAGGGCCAGTCGTAAGCTTGATGCAGCCGATTGAGCAGGTTCAGTCTGTCCTGATCCACCTACTGGCAATGGGCTGGATGTTTTTTCTTGGGGGATGTCTTGCCAGCTTTCTGAACGTGGTTGCATGGCGAGTCCCTCGCGGCAGAAAAATTACAGGTTCCAGCCGATGTGGTCTTTGTCATCAGAAGTTGGCGTTTCTGCAGAACATTCCGGTCACGGGATGGCTTCGAAGTTCGGGGCATTGCACTCACTGTGGCGCTTCGATTTCGGTTCGCTATTTATTGGCCGAGATCGTGCTGGGAACGACTTTTCTGTTGCTTGGTAGCGTCGTTTTTTTGACAGGCGCTGCGAACTGGCCAATTGAGACACCCGTTCAGCCGGCAGGTTTCCAGCACTTGCTTTTTTCGCTTAATTGGGATGTTATTTGCGTACTGTTGTGGCATTTGACGCTGATTTGCTTTCTGTTCACCTTCATGCTGATCGAATCGGAAGGATTTTCGATCCCGGCATCAATCATCGCGTCAGGAATTTTCATCGTTTGCATCGTGGCGATGCTGCGGCCGGAAGTCTGGCTGGTTTCATGGCGGCAGCCAACGTTCCTTTGGGAATCAGGCCCGATAACCGGTGGCGATTGGATTATGATCCTTCTGCTCGGTGGCGGAATGGGGTTCCTGATTGGCCATGTGGTTCAATGGGCGACCAGCATCAAAACAGCTCAGCCATCGGCGTTGGTTGCGGGCTTGGCACTGGTGGGCATGTTTCTTGGTTGGCAGGCAGTTTTTGCCGTTGCGACCTTCACCCTCGCCGGGTGGGCTTGCCTGCGGGGTCTGTTTCGACACTCGTCAACGGGCATCTCAATGTTACCTTCGGTCTGTCTTTTGCTGGCGACAGTGATTCACCTGTTGGTGTGGGGTAACCTCTGTTTTTTGCGAGACGTTCCGTTTTTGTAGACAATTTCTGTGACAGTTTTTTGCTCGATAAAGAATCAGAAGTGAACTGGCTCTCATTCGTGGGTAAGTTGAATTTTTTCTTTTCCTTTTGGTGGTCCAGCGTCTAAAATCCCTCGGCACGAACAGCTTGGTAGCATTTTTTCTCCGCTTCGTGCTTCTCGATCGAGATTTCAGTTGTCGGCGAAGCCAGGGGTCATGTTGCGTTTTTCCTTCAGCATCTTGAGAACTTTTTTACTTGCCTTCGGTGTGCTTTGTCTCACGATGCCCATTGACGCCCAAGATGTTCTGGGCGATTGGATGGAACGCCAGTCAAAGATCAAGCGAGTGATTGAAACCGTCAGTCCATGCGTGGTCGCGATTGAGGGCGGGTGCGGGGTGATCATCAGCGAGCGCGGTCATGTGCTAACGGTTTCTCACGTATCGGGCGCAGCAGATCGGCAAGTGAAGGTTCAGTTCGCCGATGGTAGTTTTGCGATTGGAACGACTTTGGGAAGCAACCCGAACTTTGACGTTTCGGTGGTGAAGTTGGATGGTGCTGGGAAATGGCCGCACATCGCGGTTCCCGATTTATCGATTCCCTCAGCATCAGACGATGCCTCTGACGAGCCAAAAATTCGCTTCACGGCGACGAGGCTCAGTAAAGTAAAGCCGTCACTTCTTTCGAAGGAAGCTCGTTTGAAAAAGGGAGCGTGGTGTGTTGCATTTGGCTACCCATTGTCGTTCAAAAGAGGACACCCCCCGGTGGTCCGACTTGGGCAGGTGCAGTCCGTTTCAAATACACTCATCCGCGCGTCGGCGATGATCATGGGGGGGGATTCGGGAGGAGCACTGGTTGATCTGGATGGTCAGTTGATTGGAATCAGCAGTCGGGTCAGGTCACAGGCAGACGCAAATCTCTACGTTCCGATTCAAGTGTATCGCGATCAATGGGAGAAACTACTTGCTGGTGTTGTTGTCAAACCGGATGAGCGGAAAGACACAGCATCGGAAAGATCGATGCGGCCATGGCTTGGAATCTTCGGGGATACCGATGAAAGTCGTGTGCGTGTGCGACGTGTGCAGGCAGGCTCTCCGGCGGACGACGCCGGATTGAAACCTGAGGACGTGATTGTCATGTTCGATAACGTGGAGATGACAAAATTTTCTGATGTGGTTGAGCAGTTGAAACGCTTGCATCCGGGAGACAAAATTGCGATCGAGGTGAATCGGTACGGCACCCTTACCGATTTGACAGTCGAGTTGGGAGCGAAATGATCAACCAGTTAAGGACAACAGGAAAGGTAAATAAACGAGCGCATGTCGGTGGCTTTGTTTGTTTTACTTTAACGCTTGCGGTGATTTCTTGTTTCCCCGTCTCGGTTGTGTCTCAGACCGTGCCACCCGAGGATCCAGACGACAGCAAATCGTCCGTGCAGGCAGATTCACTGGCAGAGCGTATCGCTCCGTTTGCCGCCGGAGTCGTGGAAGTTAGGAATCACGATCGCGTGTGTTGCCTCGGAACAATTTTGGCCGAAGGTTGGGTGATATCGAAGAATAGCGAGTTATCTGGCTCGCTGACATGCACCGCGTCAGACGGCACGCAGGTTTCCGGTGAGGTTATTGCGACCGACCTCAAAGACGATCTTGCTTTGATCCGGTTGTCTCTGTCACCAGGCGACAATGGCAGCTTCGAAAAGTTCGTGGAATTCAAACAGGACTACCCGGTCGAGCGAGGCGACGTGTTGTTTACGGTCGGGCAGAAGGTCACGCCGATTGCTGTTGGAGTCGCAACGGTCGCTCCCCACGTTGTTCCGATCGACCAGCCCGAGTGTCAGGATTGCGTGGATCTGGGAGTGACGGTATCGAGGGATTCCGTGACTGCTGAAGTTGAATCGATCGACCCATTCGGTGAGATTGCAGGCGTTGCAGCTTTGGTTGGGGCGAAAATCGAACGAGTCTACCCGCGAACGATTGGTGAACGAATCGGTTTGCTGAAGGGAGACGTATTGTTGAGTGTGAACCAGCAACCTGTGTCTGACTCCCTGACGTTGGGTTCGGTTGGGTCCAAGGTTAGAGTTGGGCAGACGTTGGTTGTGACGGTCGTGCGATCCGGGGAAATCAAGAAACTGTCAAGGAAGGTTGATCATTTCTCTCGCAGAATCTACCACGACCGCTGGGGAGGTGGTCCTTTCAGCGAGCGCCGGTTTGGATTCGGATTGACGATTGTGCATGACACGTTGTTGGAGCCCAAACAGTGCGGCGGACCTGTGGTTGATATCGACGGGAACGTCGTCGGCATCAATATCGCTCGGTCAACGAGAGTTGCCACGCTCGCGATTCCGTCGTCGCGAGTGCAAGCATTCATGAACCGTACCAGAACGATGCGGAGTGAATCAAAATTGGTCGCTGAATCTGAAATGGATTCGGTTCAGTAGATGAGAGCTTGTTTCTTTCAAGTGTGGCGGTTTTTCGCTACTTTCAACTTGTTTTGTCAACGCCGCAGAAGCGATCGTAAAATGCAACATGCACTATCGGTCACGATTCGGGCTCCATCCGTAACGCCATAGCGAATACAGAATTTTCGATCCTGCGCGAAAAGTACCGGATATTGTTCCACTGATCTTGCTGGCTCCGATTCGACGGCGATAGGGGACAGGGATTTCAAGAATTCTCAAATTGTGGCGTAGCGCCTTCAGTTGCATTTCAATGGTCCAACCAAAGTTGCGATCGACCATTTCGATCTGCTGCAATGCGCTGTAACGTATGGCTCGCATCGGTCCAAGGTCCGAATAGCACCCTCCGAAGAACAGATTCATCAATCCCGTTGCCAGTTTATTGCCATAAACACTTTGTGGAGGCATCGCGCCAGGTTCACGTTCTCCAAGCAAGCGAGAACCGAGTACGAAATCGTATCGATTATTCAAAATTGGATCGATCAGTTCACTCAAGCGATGAACATGGTCACTGTAGTCCGCGTCGACGAACGCGATGACGTCGGCCGCGAGTTCATTGTTGTGAATCATGCGGTCGATTTCTGCGAGGCCCTTCAAGCATGCGGCTCCATAGCCTCGCTCAGGTTCATTCGCGACGGTTGCTCCAAGTTGTTGCCCGATCTTTGAAGTCTGATCAGTCGATCCATTGTCAACCAGAACGACGCAACCAACTTCAGGCAAGTCGTTCAGCACAAACGGCAGGGACTCGGCTTCGTTAAGAGCCGGGATAACAACTGCAACCGTGGGGAAGCGGTTGTTGAGTGTGTCGGGTGGTTCACTCGACATGAAATACGTGACCGTTTTCTGGTTTTTGGAACTGCTGAAATTCAGTTTTCAGCGTTTGGCTCATGGGCAGCATCTGGGAACGTGTTCAAATTGCCCGCCGGCAATCGTTGCTGAAACGGTAACGCTACGCCTGGCGTAACCACGACCTCGTTAACCGGAGTTTCGTGACTTGGGCGCTGGTAAGCTCGTCTCCGCCATGGCCCGGCGCTGGTCTGACACCCTGCAAATGTAGCACACGATGTTATGATCAAGGTTGCGACGATCTGACGTTCAATGAATTTTCGCTTACACATGATTCATTGTTGAAAAAGTGGGATCGATGGATGTACGACTGGAACGCGGTTTTGCAGCACAGAGTTTTGTGAGCTGAGTTACTCAATGATTCTGAGAGTGTTGTGATCCACACGAGAATTATATTGCAGCAGGTTTATCTCCAGTGAGCAACCGCAGTCCTGTTGTTCGCGATAGCAAAGCCAGGGCATAATGTTGACGAATTTTTTCACTTTGGCTGCGAAAAGTTTCAGATAAAAAGTCACACAGCGATTGCGTCACAACGCTTCGATAATGAAACGTAGTCTTTTAAATTTTGAGGAATTGAATGAGCATTTCGCCAGAAACGCAACTTGATACTGACCAATGCGTTCGCGACCGATACTCGGCGGCGTCGAAAGAACGCGAGGCGGCACTTTGTTGTCCGGTTACTTATGATGCAAAGTATCTGGAAGTCATTCCACAGGAGATTATTGAGCGTGACTACGGTTGCGGGGACCCTTCCCCATACGTTCGACCGGGCGATACGGTCGTGGATTTGGGGTCCGGTGGCGGAAAATTGTGTTACATCATTTCGCAACAGGTGGGCCCGTCAGGGAAAGTCATCGGCGTCGATGTGAATGACGAAATGCTGGCGTTGGCACGCGGGCATCAGCCGGAAGTTGCCGCGAAAATCGGGCATGACAACGTCGAGTTCCGCTATGGACGAATTCAGGATCTGGCAGTTGACCTGGAGTTGCTGGGGCAGGAATTGAGTGAGCTTCAATCGGATGGTTCCGCCCAATCTGCGTTGCAGATGGTAACACTCCCTGATGAAATCCGTTCGAATCGCCCAATGATCGAGGATGACAGTGTCGACTGCGTGGTTTCAAACTGTGTGTTGAACCTTGTTGACGCAAACGATCGTAAACAACTGTTCGCCGAACTGTATCGAGTTCTCAAGCCGGGCGGCAGGGCTGCAATTAGTGACATTGTGTCTGACGAGGATGTTCCCGTTGATATGCAAAACGATTCCGAGCTCTGGTCAGGCTGTATCTCAGGCGCGTGGCGTGAAGATCTTTTTCTGAAAGAGTTTCAGGATGCGGGCTTTGTCGGTCTCACTATTGACAAACGGCAGTCCGAAGCGTGGCAAACCGTAAACGGAATCGAGTTTCGAAGTGTCACCGTTGTTGCAGTCAAGCCGTCAAGCGACGTATGCCTGGAACGCAACCAGGCGGTCATTTACAAGGGTCCGTTCGAGCACGTCGTCGACGATGAAGGGCATAAGTACCCGAGAGGTGTTCGAATGGCTGTGTGCGATCGAACGTTCAAGCTGTTAACCGCTCCACCGTACGCGGACATGTTCCATGCGGTCGAGCCGCTTCAGGATATTCCGGTGGAGCAGGCGAATGAGTTTGATTGCTCGGTCGATCAAGTTCGTTCTCCACGTCAGACAAAAGGCCAGCTGTATAACCTGACGACTCAATCCGCTGACTCAGGGTGCTGCGGGACGAGTGATTCCGGTTGCTGTTGATGCCGAGGGTGTTCGGCAGTCGATTCGTTTCAAAATTCCGTATCCGTTCAGTTGATTGGTTTACCCTGGGTCAGGTCGCATGAGTTCACTCCCTTTGATTTCGCTTAAACGACGCGGTTCCGAACTCGCCAACGCGCAGCGGCAGGTAGAACTGCTGGAACAGCCATCCGAGTTGGCTCGATTCAGTGAGATACTCCAAGCGAACGAAGTACCTCAGCTTGCGGCCGACGGGATTGAGATTCTTCAGGTTAACGTTGGCAAGTTATGCAATATGACTTGTCAGCACTGTCATGTTGACGCCGGGCCGGACCGAAAGGCCGAGAACATGGACCTGGCGACGGTCGAGTTATGTCTGAAGGCATTGCGTTCGTCGAGTATTAAAACGCTGGATCTGACAGGCGGTGCCCCGGAAATGAATCCTCATTTTCGCTACCTTGTGACCGAGGCGCGGAAGCTGGGTGTTCATGTGATCGATCGGTGTAACCTGACGATCCTGTTGGCGAACGGATTCAAGGATCTGCCTGATTTTCTTGCGGAAAATGATGTCGAAGTTGTTGCGTCGTTGCCCTGCTACCTGGAAGAAAACGCAGATGCTCAACGGGGCGACGGTGCGTTTCGCAAATCGATCGAAGCTTTAAAGTTGCTGAATGATCGCGGCTACGGCGGGCTTGATGGTCGTCGAATGCTGACGCTCGTTTACAATCCTGTCGGCCCATCGCTTCCACCTGACCAGCAAAGACTCGAAGAACAGTATCGTGAAGTTCTGGGGCGTGAGTATGGGATTCGTTTTAATCGCTTGTTCACGATTACCAATATGCCTATCAGCCGATACCTCGATTTCTTGCTTGAGTCAGGCGATTACGAATCGTACATGCACAAGTTGATTGGCGCATTCAACCCTGCGGCAGCCAACGGAGTCATGTGTCGCAAAATGTTGTCTGTCGGTTGGGATGGGCGACTGTTTGATTGCGATTTCAATCAGATGTTGGAACTGGCCACCGAGGAAGGTCAACCAGGACATATTCGTGACTTCGATGCAACTCGGTTAAGTCACCGCTCGATCGTGACGGGCAGGCATTGTTTTGGCTGTACGGCTGCTGCCGGATCGGGATGTCTCGGTGCGATCGCCTGACGGGCGTGTCCACAAAAAAAGCGACCACATGGCGTGATCGCTTTTCTTCGCTCATTGATGTCGAATCAATTCACAAATGGGATCCAAGGGTTACTTGATGTGACGATCAAGCACTCGTTTGGCTGCGTCACGACCTCCCCAACCAAACGCGATAGCGATGGCCAGGCCCAGACCGCCCAGCAATGAACCGAAGGCGACATTGATCAAGGAAGATGAGACTCCCAAGTGCTGCAAAGCGAACCCACCGGCGAAGAAGAACACCGCGACCTTGGCAATCGTGGCCAACAGTTCCGAGTTCTCGATACCGGACGCTTTGATCTGGTTCGCAGCGAGATTTGCAAGGTACATGCCTGCCGCCAGCATCACCAATGCGATCAACAAACGAATTGCAAACGCGGCAAAGGTGTTCACGTGACCGGCAAAGGCATCCAAACCCATCATGGGCAAGGCTTGCATCAACGAAAGCAGCACGATAGCAGCCAAAACCAACTTGCCCGCGATTTTTGCCGGGGATTGATTTTCGTTCAGATTGCTCAGTTTGAGTCCGAGTTTTTCGGGGACTGAATTGATGCCAAATCCTTCGGCAAGATCCTCGACTAGCGTTGCCACAAGCCGTCCTACAAAAACCGCGATTCCAAGTACAACCGCTGCTCCGATAAAGCCTGGAAGCAACGAAGAAATTCTTTCAAGGATTGCTCCGGCTGGTTTGGTGACCGCTTCAATATCAAGCGCGTTTAACGCTGCCACGACGATGGGCAACAGAATGAACGCGTATGACACGACGCCCAGTAAGTCAGAAGGTTTTTGCTTCCCTGCCGAAGTGCTGACGCCAAGTTTCCCCGCCAGCTGATTGACTCCCAGCGAAGCCGTCAGGTTCGAGACAACTTGCTTTACCAGTTTTCCGACGAACAAACCAATCGCCAGAATAACCGCAGCGCCGATGATGTTCGGCACGTAACTCAGTGCCTTGGTGAACATTTGCTGGACCGGTTCCAGCAGCCCCGGCATCTGCAACGCGCCCAGAATGGCGGGAAGGAACAGTGCAAAGACGATCCAGTAGACAGCTTCGGGCAGTGTCTGGCTCAACTGTACCGACTCACCTGCGGTTGCTCCAGCATTGGCCTGACCGGATGGAGACGACGAAAAGTCATCGTCGGCATCGATGGAGAAGTCATCGTCCAGATCGTCATCCGCTCCGATCGCTGAATCAACAGCTCCGCCAACTGCCGACGTCAGCGCTGAAGCGTCCTGCCCCAACGATGAGAGTCGGGTATCGATATCAATTGCTTCCAGTCCACGCTTTGAGATCTCTTTCAAGACTCGAGCCAGCACATAGGCGACGACTCCAAGTCCAGCAGCGCTGAGGATCCTTGGTGCATACGCAAAGATTTGCTCCAGGAATGCATTCAGCGGTTCAGAGACAACGGGAAGGTTTAACACATTGAAAAAGGTGATCAGTACAAACAGCATCAACAGATAGAAGACCACCTTGGAAATGATTCTGGATGCATCAACTTTACCGTCTGGCGAAACCAAACGACTCAGTCGCTCACCTGCCCCTGATTTACGCAAACCTTTGCCAATCAGGGCAGCGATGATTTTCGCAACGATCCAGCCAATCACCAGTACGGCGATCGCAGTCAGGATGCCGGGAAGGTAGTTCCCAACCTGGCTCGATATATTTTCCAGCATTGGTTTCAAGTTATCTAACATTTCTTTTGTTTACTCCAAGTGAGAGGAAGGGAGAGAGGCGTCCGTTGATCCGGGCGCGAAACGGGGGCGAGCATCCAGAGCGATGTTCTATTTCACGGTATTGCGTTTCGAAGTCCTCAGGTATTCCTGATCAGGAACACTGAAGCGATCGAGTGGCAGCTGATAGAGTTGTCCATTGGCAAAGCTCTTGACGATCACTTGGTCTTCGCCGACCCACTGAATGAAGGCCAATTTCGATCGATTGCCACGGCTGGAAACGTATTCGCGATACTGATTCTCCTGGACAGACAAGACTTCTGACGGACCCGACAATTCGACTTCATCCGGTTTTAATGGGCGAGTCGTTGTCGCCTCCGAAGACTTTTCAATCTTCGATTTCTCCGGACCAGGCTTGGTTGAGGCGAGGCGTTTCAGTGTGAGGTTGTATTTCGCTTTCAACTGTTTAACTTGTTGCTTGTATTCAGCAATTTCAGTCTCGCGACTGGTGAGATTTGATTTGGACTTCGCTACAACGCGAGTCAGTTCGTCGACGCGGACTTGAAGTGCTTTCTTCTGTTCGGTTGCCTCACGAAGTGCTTTTGATCGAGCAGCGACGGACGCTTGAGTTTCTTTTTGATCGTTCGCCCGTTCATTTTTTATCGACCGGACCAGCTGTTTTTGTTCCGTCAAACTGGATTTCGACGCTTCGAGTTGTTCTTCGAGGAGCTGGACTTTTGATTCCATTTCCTCCTGCCAGTTCTCTTTATTGGCGACTGTTCCCTTTCGCATGGCAAGCTGTTGATTCCGCGATTCCAAACGCTTGATTTTTGACTCGAGCGCCGAGTGAACTCTTTTTGATTCTTGAAAGTCATCGTTCAGTTGAGAGTAATCACTTGTCATGCGTTGCAGCTTGTCAGTGACCGTCGCTAAATTATCGGTTCCCCTGGAGACCTTGGAAAGCTGTGCCTTCAGGCGTTCAACTTCAGTCTCGCGATCAGAATTTTCCTGTTCAAGGCGGGTGGTTTTCCGGTTCAAATTTTGGTTTCGAGTTTCCAATTCAGCGAGTGCCGTTTCCAGTCTGACAACGCTCTGCTGTTGATTTGAATCCGGCTTCGTTTGTGCTGCTTCTTCGTCTGGAACGTTGCTCAGAAGCGGAAGATGGTTTTGATTCCCCAGCGTGGGTTTCATTTCACCCGGTTTTAACGAAGCCGCCGTTTGTGCGGGGGCGTTTGCTGAGGCAACCAGCTTTGCATCGGCCTTCGTGTTGGCGTTGCCGGTTGGGGCAGGGAAGAAAGTCAGGAACAAGTGCCCCAACAGCCATGCAGGGAGAAGAACAATAACCAGACAGAAAACGAGCGTATCGCAAGCGTTGCCTTGACGACGCATGAAACGAACCTTGGTTGGAATTGGAAGGGGGAAAGCGAGGACTTCAAGTATCCCATGGTGAGAGACTGTTTTCAATCAAATCTCATTGGGTCAGGCAATAATTTGCAAGTAGTTGGCGAAAATTTCCGAGTGACTGTTTTTTGAACCGCTTTTCTTTGGCGGTTTTCCCCGTTTTCGTTTGCTGGACACCTTGTTCAGTCGGAACGATCGTGACCGTACTGGTCAGACGATCGCCATCAAGATGTTCTCGATGGAGATGCAATTGTTTCAGTACAACGGAACGTTTGTTGCGTGTCAGTTGGGAAAGGCAGTTTCGTGACGCTGCTGGCCGAGATCGCGTTTTCAATTTACGAATTACGAATTGGGCGTTGAGCGTGATTGAGTTCGCGGCGAATGGTTGGTTCGAATCCAGGGGCAGTCGCAGCTTCCGGGACGGACAACTTCAGGGAGTTGGTTGCACCCACTGGACGTGCGATGTTGCAAAAGAACGTCAGCAGTTGGGGCACGCCCAGCCACGCTCTTTCAAAGCGGTGGCGGCAAACAGCAGCGTGGAACCTCGATCAGGATAATTTTGCTGACACGGGTAAATCCGCACGCGACCCCGGGTGCATTTGGGGCCACCGCGAGACAAGGACATCGAAGGACATAGTGCCCGACTGAACGCTCGATTGATCAAACGAAACGGTTGATGTAGTTCTCGAGGAATTCCTGTCGACCACTTGAATTTGGATCTGCTTCACCTTTGTTCAGCATGTAGCTGGAGAGAGATTCGAAGTCGTGCTTGCCGGATTCAATTTCGGCTCCCATCCCCGTATCCCAACTTCCGTATCGTTCATCGACGAAGCTTTGCAGTCCTCCGTCGGCTCGAATCGCTGCGGCAATTCTCAGACCACGAGCAAACGAATCCATGCCACCGATGTGTGCGTGGAACAGATCGAGAGGGTCGATACTCTCGCGGCGAAGTTTGGCATCGAAATTAACACCGCCCGCGCCGAGGCCGCCATGTTTCAGGATGGCCAGCATGCAGCGTGTGGTCAGATAGATGTCTGTCGGGAACTGATCGGTATCCCAGCCCAACAGCAAATCTCCCGTGTTCGCATCGATCGATCCCAGGCATCCCTGGCCCCCCGCGTAGTCGAGCTCGTGCATCATCGAATGCCCGGCCAGTGTGGCGTGGTTGGTTTCAATATTCAGCTTGAACCGATCCATCAAGCCATAGGCTCGCAGGAAATTGATGCAGGCAGCCGAGTCACTATCGTACTGGTGCTTGGTTGGCTCTTTTGGCTTCGGCTCGATCAGGAACGTACCGTTGAAGTCGATCTTCTTGCTGTAATCGACCGCCATGTTTAGAAACTGGCCCAGATGATCCATTTCTCGCTTCATGTCTGTGTTGTACAGATTCATGTAGCCTTCGCGACCGCCCCAGAAAACGTAATTCTCACCTCCCAGGCGAGTGGTGACTTCCATGGCTTTCTTTACTTGAGCCGCCGCGTAGGCGAATACGTCGGCGTTGCAGCTGGTGGCAGCTCCATGCATGAAACGAGGGTTGGAGAACATGTTGGCGGTTCCCCAGAGCAGTTTGATGCCCGTCCGTTGTTGTTCTTCTTCCAGCACGTCGGCCACTGCATCCAGATTGGCGTGCGATTCCGCCAATGTTCTGCCCTCGGGTGCGACGTCACGATCATGAAATGCGTAAAAAGGAGCCCCCAGTTTTTCCATGAACTCGAACGCGACTCGCACTCGATTCTGTGCGTTCTGAACACTGTCGGTTCCGTCTTCCCACTCGCGGTGAATGGTGGGCAGGCCAAACGGATCGCTGCCATTTCCACGGAAGGTGTGCCAGTAGACCACGCTGAAACGCATGTGGTCTTTCATGGACTTGCCCTCGATGATCTCGTCTTCGTTGTACCAGCGAAACGCCAGAGGGTTGCAGGAGTCAGGGCCTTCGTACTGGATTTTGGATACGTCAGGAAACGCGGGCATCAATGGGCTCCGTAATAGGAATTCAGATTAAAGGTTTTTAATTTGTCGTTTTTTAATTTAGTCGACGATTGTGACAGCTAGCAAAACATTTCTCAAGGCATCGAGAACGTTGGTGAGCCGGCGGTTTTCGCTCAATCACCCCGTGTCATGAATCGATTCAGCAACCAGTCGCCAGCAACCGGAGAAAGCTGGGCGATTGCAAATAGGAATCGAGCTTTGAACGGTGCTACCAGCTCGGTTTGACGTCGTTGCTCAGCGCGTACAATTTTTTTCGCCAAGGACTTCGGATCAACACCTTTGACTTTCGCCCCGGCCCCCGGTTTTCGTGCGGCTTCTGGTGCATGAGCCAGTTGACTGTCGTATCGGGTCCCGGCGTCAACCCTTCTGATCGGGCCCGGCATGACATGCAGGAAGTTGACGTTGGACGGGCCTTCGAGGCGAAGCTGGTGCGTGTATGCAGCGAGCGCGTGTTTACTTGCTGAATAAGGTGCCATCCACGGCCATGCGGTTTTGGACGCGAGCGATCCGATGTTGATCAGGCTGCCAGATGATTGGCGCAGTAGCGGAAGTGCCCGTTCGCTGCAGCGGACGACGGAAAAGAAATTCAGCTGCATCAGATCGTTATACGTGTCAATCGAACAGTCCAGCACGGACGCTCGCGTCGACTTGCCCACATTATTGACCCACACATCCAATCGGCCAAAGTCGGTTTTGATTTGAGCAACCGCTTTTTCAACGCTGTTGTCGTCGGTGACATCCGCCACGACTGGGATTGCTTTGTGCCCTGCCCGGTTCAGGTTTTCTGCTGCGACGGCCAATCGCTCTCGATTGCGAGCCAGTAAAACGACCGTGGCCCCGGTTTGAGCGAACTCAGTGGCGATCGCCAACCCAAGCCCGTCCGATCCGCCCGTTACCGCAACGATTCTGTTTTCTGGCGATTTGTCATCAGTTGCTAGCAATTCAAGTTGGCCGATCTTTGCCTGGTTTCGAAGATACGCTAAATGAGACGTGAAGGGCGATGCTTCAGCTTGGCGTCACCGATGACAGATTAGACTCAAATGGCAGAGGCTGGCAATGCGGACAAACAAAACCCGAGCAAAGAGTTCGGCTTCACTGGTGTTTGGTGCAATCTTGTTCGTGGTTTCCGGATCGGTCGGCTGCGGTTCGCTTAAGTTACCCGCGAGCCTCGATGGATTTTCTCCCGTCAGTAAATCACAGGTTGACGCTGAAGCGGCGGAGAAGCAAACCAGCAGCAAGGGCACTTACGAGCTGATGATGAAGCCTCGATACGGCAAGGGTGCCAAGGCAACTCAGCCGATCAAGGGCACCGTGTTGCTGCAGGACGTAATTGAATTGAGCCGGGAAATCAAAAAGTTTCGGTCGATGGAAATTACGATCTACCGACCCGTCAAAGGTTCACCCGTGCCGTTGCAGATGCAGTGTGAATATGATTCGTCGAGCGGCTCGGTTTCGGATGCTGAAAACTATGAGATCTACCCTGGCGATCAAATTCTGCTTGAGGAAGTTTCAGGGTCCAAGGTCGGCAAGTTGATCGGTGACTTGGCTCCGCTGGATCGGTAAAGACTGATCAGCAACGCGTTGGTGTTTCTTCAGACTTTGCAAGTGGCAGCTGGATCACATTCCGGCTACGATAGCGTGGCGAAGTTGGTCAGACGATCGCTGGTTCAAGTCTTTGGATTTGAGCGAGAGGAAAGTCCGGGCTCCGCAGGACAGGATGGTCGATAACGTCGACCGATCGTGAGATCAGGGCAAGTGCAGCAGAAAGTAAACCGCCCTGATGCACCTCGGTGCATCACGGTAAGGGTGAAACGGTGAGGTAAGAGCTCACCAGCGCTGGTGGTGACATTGGCGGCTGGGTAAACCCCATCCGGAGCAAGGCCGAACAGAAAGCAGTGGCGGTCCGTCGCGTGATGACTTTCGGGTAGGCTGCTTGACCCCGTTGGCAACGTCGGGGCTGGATAAATGATCGTCATCGATTCTTGAATCGATAACAGAACCCGGCTTACTGACCAACTTCGCTTTTTTCGACAGGGATGTTCTCTTGCCGCCCGGTATTCTGCTCAGCGGAGGGTTCGCCTGACAATTCCTGTTGCCACTGATGCAGCATTTCAAGTGCGTTCATGGGAGTCATCTCGGTTGGTTCCAGCGAACGGATTTTGTCGAGCAACGGATGGGGCTCGAGGCCGAAGAGTGTCATTTGAATCTGACCGCTGGCGTTTCCTGTACCCGCTGACGGTTTTTCCGATGAGGCGATTGCCTCTTGGTTTCGCTGCACATCGGATGTCGATTCCAGCTTTTGCAGAATCTGTTCCGCTCGTTGGTTGACCCAGTTGGGAACGCCGGCGAGTTTTGAAACATGAATCCCGTAGGATCGATCGGCACCACCGGGAACGATTTTATGCAGGAAGACGATCTTATCCTCCCATTCCTTGACGGCCACGTTGTAATTGACGGCCCCGGACAGACTCTTTTCCAGACGAGTCAGCTCGTGATAGTGAGTTGCGAACAGCGTTCGGCAGCCAATGGTGTCGTGCAGGAATTCGACGATTGCCCAGGCGAGTGAAACCCCGTCGTAGGTGCTGGTACCCCGTCCGATTTCGTCAAGGATGACCAGGCTTTTCGGTGTGGCCGTGTTCAGGATGCGAGCCGTCTCGGTCATTTCGACCATGAACGTACTCTGGCCGCGAGCCAATTCGTCGCTGGCACCAACGCGAGCGAAAATCTTGTCGACGATGCCCAGCGTCGCGGACTTTGCCGGAACGAAACTTCCTATCTGCCCCATCAGCGAAATCAAAGCGACCTGGCGAATGTAGGTGCTCTTACCAGCCATGTTGGGACCGGTGATCAAGTGTAAAAATCCGGTCGCCTGATCAGATGTTTCCTCGTTGGTCGGGTTGTAGCAATGCGTGTCATTGGGAATGAACGCGCCGAGTGGCTCGACGATGTCCAGAACGGGGTGACGTCCGTCGACGATGTCAGTCCGTTGATCTTCGACCATGTTCGGTCGGCAGTAGCCTTGCTCGCTTGCCAATTGCCCGAGTCCGGCCAGTGTATCAAGGGTAGCGATGATCTCGGCGTTGGATTTGAGCCGCGCGGTGTGAGCCTTAACCAATTCGCGAAGCGAATGGAACAGTTGATGTTCAAGCGTCTGAGCCTGTTCGTCGGCCGAGAGTACCTTCTCTTCGTACTCTTTCAACTCGGGGGTGATGAATCGTTCTGCATTTTTCAGTGTTTGTTTTCGAATAAAATCGTCAGGTACTTTGTCACGATGGGCGTGAGTGACTTCCAGGTAGTAGCCAAACACCTTGTTGAAGCCAACTTTCAGGCTGGGGATGCCCGTTTGCTCGCAGATGGTCTGCTGATAACTTGCGATCCACTGTTTACCGCCGTTGGCAAGAGCGCGCATTTCGTCCAGCTGGCTGTCGTAGCCTTCACGAATGAAGCCGGAGTCCTTGGCTTGAGCCGGGCACGGATCGATCAACGCGGCTTCGATCTCAGCACGTAGATCGACGCAGAGGTCAAGCTCGGCCTCAAGCTGGCACAGTAGCTGGCTGTTGCGTCCGGTCAGTTTTGCTTTGAGTGCTGGTAGCGCGGCAAGCGTTTTTCCGACGCAACTGATGTCACGTGGAGTCGCTCGTCCGGTTGCAACTTTCGAAAGCAGTCGCTGCAAGTCAAACACTTCGCTCAGGTATTCCCGGAGGTTGTTTCGTAGCGAGGCTTGGTCGACCAGTTCGCCTACGGCGTCATGTCGCGTGGCTATTTCAGTCAGTTCGGTCAGTGGATTGCTGATCCATTCACCCAGCAGGCGGCTACCCATCGGAGTTTTCGAGCGATCAATCACCCCAAGCAGCGAACCTTCACGCGAACCGTGTCGAATGGTGCGACTGATTTCCAGACTTCGCCACGTCGCGGAATCGATCTCGATAAACTGGCTCTGGCGAAACGGCAGCACGTTGTTGAAATGATCGATCGAGTTTCGTTGTGTTTCGCGAAGATACTCGATAACGGCTCCTGCCGCGGCCACAGCAGTCTGACCGAAGGGCTCAAGCCCGAACCCGTCCAGGGAGGCAACATCGAATTGTTGTTTCAGTAGTTCCGTCGCTGTCTGGAATCCAAAACCCCAATCCGGTCGGTCGGTGATCATGGAATCGGACGAACCGGTTCGAAGTTCATCCAGCTGGGCTCGGCAGGATGATCCGACCAGGATTTCCTGAGGGGCAATCCGGGCGAGCAGATCAGCCAATTGAAAAGAGGGAACCGAGGTGGTGAAAAAACGGCCGGTAGATAATTCGGCCCACGCGACACCAATCTGTGCGACGGCTTCAGCAACTTTTCGAGATTTTTGTTTCGCCGAGGGAAATGCGACAGCGGCGAGATAATTGGACTGCGCCGGATCAAGGAGTGCTTCGTCAGCGACGGTGCCCGGGGACACAATCTGGCTGATTTCGCGTTTTACCAAGCCTTTCGCCTCCTTGGGATCCTCTACCTGTTCGCAGACCGCAACTCGCAGCCCAAGTTTGATCAGTTTTCCCATGTAGCCATCCAGCTGGTGGTGGGGAAAACCGGCCATTGGCACTTTGCTGGCTTTGTCTCGAGCGGTGAGCGTAAGCCCAAGCAACTTGGCAGCTTTTCGCGCATCGTCGTGGAAAAGCTCGTAAAAATCACCCATGCGAAAGAACAGCAGCGCGTCGCCGCAAGCTGCTTTCGCTTTCTCGTACTGCTGCATCATTGGAGTGGACATGGCGAGAATTTATCAGCATCTGAAGCGAAGTTCGAGTGCCGAAATTCGAGGTGTCCAGCAATGAGAAGCATGTTGTTCGAGTAGTGGGCAAAAAAGCAGCATTGTTGTGACACTTTTTGTAAAACTAAATCGTGATCTGATCCGTAAGGTTTACTTAAGCCAAAAACCAAGTGTCAACTTTTCCGTCGAATGTGGTTAGGCCAACGCTTCGCTTCAGGGAAGATGAAAATCGGAACGAATCGACTGGCAAATCATTGAGTCTGGAACGATTGTTGATATATTGACCTAGACCTGTCGTGCCACGATGAAGCTGCGCGAAAGGTTCTGTTCTTGGCTCGGCCGAGAACGCTGGCTGACTGCTATTTCAATCGCCTGCCCTTGGTCTGAACAACGCCGCTCCTGGAGGATTACTCGTGGACCCATCTCATCTACCGTCGCAACCTGGTGGAATGCCTCAGTCTCCATTCATCATGGGCAACCCGATGGATATGCAAGGCGAAGAGGCCGAAGCTTTCGACTTTTTTGGTGTTCTCAGTCGACGTAAATGGCTGGTGTTTTTGGGCCTTGTTACCGGCATGGGCTTAGGGGGGCTGTATCACGCGAACGCCCCGCTGATCTACGAGAGCAAAGCCGATATCCGGATCGAACCAAAAGCGCCAATGATTATGCGTGTGTCGGGAACCGATCCGATGACGCCGGCATCCGAGGATGACAAGTTGGCTCGTCACGACCGGATGATCGGACGTGTCTTCATGATCCAGATGTGTCTGGAAAAGAACGGGCTGAAAAATCTTCCTTCATTTCAGGACATCGCTGACGACGAAATCGTGGCCGAGGTCAGCGAGAATCTTGAGATTCTTCCAGACCGCGAAGATCCGTTTATTTACGAACTGTCCTATCAGTGTTCGAAACCGGACGATGCTCGCACACTACTGAACAACCTGATTGAAACGTATCGGAAGTATCTGGACGATCAGTACAAGGACGAAAGCGACCAGTTCGTTCACTTGCTGAAAGAGGTCAGGAATCAATTTCAGGATCGGTACGTCCAGCAACAGGAAAAACTGAAGGATTTATTGAAGAACATTACTGCCCCCGTGATCATTGGTGGTCAAACGGTGCATCATCTGAAAATCACTGAACTCGGAAAGAGAATCGAGGCGGCAAAAAACGATCTTGCCGTCGCAAGCAGTGATCGGGATCGTGTCGTTGACGCCCTGCAGCGAGGAGAATCAGCATGCAAAGAGATGCTGTGGACTCTGATCAACGAGGGGAAAATCAAGAATAGTGGACAAAGTGATTCTGATAACCGGCTTGCTCAAGGTATTCAGACCCGTTTGCAGGATCTGCAAATTGGCAGAATCGAACTGGTCGAGCGATACGGTCCTCGCCATCCACGCGTGAAATCGATCGACAGGCAAATCGAACACTTTCAAGAGCAACTTGCTGGCAGTGAAGAAGCCGAAGCGATGCAGGCTGACGAAGGCTTTGAGCCTCATGAGGTTATGCAGTTGTATCTCGCCTCGTTGAACAAACAGGTTGATGACAACCAAGCCGTGATTCGCTCGTCCATGGAGCAATACGCAGTTCATGATGCTGAAGCGATGAAGATCATGACGAACGAGCGTCGGATTGAGGATGCTCGTGAGGACCTGACGTACACGAAGGATCTCCTGACCAAGGCTCACAATAAAATTGTCGAACTTGACCCAACCATGCGGCTTGATGGAACACGTCGTCAGGAAGGTTTCCGGTTTTCTATCCTGAAGATCGCCACTGCTGGCGAACAGGTTTGGCCCATCCTGCCGATTATTCTTGGAATCGGCGGTTTGCTGGGTAGCCTTGCCGGATTCGGTTTGGGCTGCCTGGTCGAATTGGCTGACAAAACGTTCCATAATCCAAGCGAGATTATGAAGCAGTTGAATGTGCCGTTGATCGGTCACATTCCGGTAATTACCCAGAACAAGCGTTACTTGGTCGAAAATTCTCTGATCGAGCCAGTCGTTTGCACCTACCATCGACCCAAGTCTCAGGTTTCAGAAGCGTTCCGTGCCGTGCGAACTGCCCTCTACTTTAACACTCAGGGTAAGAAGCACTCGGTAATTCAGGTCACCAGTCCGACGCCCGGTGATGGTAAATCCACGCTTGCGGCGAACCTTGCCGTATCGATTGCTCAATCCGGTAAGCGAGTCCTGTTGGTCGACTCGGATATGCGTCGTCCTCGTCAGAACGTGACGTTCGGTATCACCGCAAAGGAAGGTGTCGCTGCAGTTCTCAGTGGGCAATGCCACTGGCGCGATGTGTTGTACGAGTGTGAGGAGATTGACGGTTTGACCGTGATGCCGTGTGGTGCCAAACCAAACAATCCGGCTGAGCTCAGTTCTTCACCTCAGGTCAAGGAATTGATCGAGGAGATGCGTGAGGAGTTCGATTTTGTTGTGATTGATACGCCTCCGTTGCTGGCGGTTACCGACGCGTCTCCGATTGCGGCTCGCGTCGATGGCGTGATTCTGACGCTACGCATCAAGAAAAATGTCCGCGTCAGTGCTGAGCGAGCTGTTGAGATTCTCAGGAACATGGGAGCCAACTGTATCGGTTTGGTTGTCAACGGTGTTGGAGCCCAGTCTGGCTACGGAAGTCAGTACACCTATGGAGCCTATCGAGCCGGATACTCTTACAACGGTTACGGTTATGGTTACGGCTATGGCTATGGCTATGGTTCAGGTAAGTACTACGACAAAGATGATACCGGGCGAAAAGCTGCAGCCCAGCAAACGAAAAACATCGAAGCCCAGCCCCCAGAAGAAAATCCAGTGGGTTGAGGCAAGGTGTGATCCTTTCGAGGGTCTGATGCCGCGAATCTGAATCCAACAAGGCGTCTCTGCATCAGTTGTAGAGACGTTTGTTGTGCTTGGAACAAGCTTGCTAGCGTGGAATGGCAATGATTGATCTGTTTGCTTAGCCGTAGCCTTGGTACGGTCACTGAGACTCGTTTCACCGGTTTTGGTCGGCCAACAAGGAAGTCGCCGTCATGCAAAAAGTGCTCGTATTGCCACATCGCCTCGTGGCGGTGGCTACCATCGTATTTCTCTGCTGTTCCGGGTGTGCGCAGGGCCCTTTCTCGAAGCTCGCCGATATTCGTGCGCCTTGGGCGGTTGATGAGGACGAGGACGAGTCCCTTCTTGCGGACACTCTGTTCGACAAAAAGCGTCGCATGGAGGCGGCCGTTGCGGTAGCAAAGAACGGTCCGGTCGAGCAACAGCAGAAGGTCGCCAATGGGCTGCGTGAGATCATTCGTCGCGATCCCATTTTGTTGCTCCGGCTTCATGCGGTGAATTTGGCAGGCGAGTTGCGATGCCCCGCCGCTTCTGGTGCCCTTGCAGACGCTTCTACTGACTCAAGTGCTGACATTCGTATCGCTGCCGTGAAAGCGTGGGAGTCGATGCCCGCAAACGAGGCAATCCCACAGTTGCAAGAAATCATTGGCAGTGACACGAACGTCGATGTCCGGCTGTCAGCCACCAAGGCGCTTGGAAAGTTCTCAGGGCAGAAAGCGGTGAGCGCCATTTCGCTCGCATTGAGCGACCCTGATCCGGCTCTTCAGTTGAGAGCGATGGAATCATTGGCTTCAGCATCAGGAGAAAACCTTGGCCTGAGCGTCAGCGCATGGAAAGACTATGTTGCCAGACTGAATCCGGTAACACCCAGTTCTTCGAGCGCCGGGCAAACGCGTGTCGCGAACAATCGTTCCGAAGCTTTTGGCAGGTAACGAAAGCTGGTGGTCCCAAGCAACGGCAATTGTATGTTCGGGCTCAGCGTTGGTGTTTTGGCAGGTTGTCAATACTGGTCATCCATCGTAAATTACGGTTAATCCGTCGCGCGGACGGACTCGTCGCCGTCATTGCTTCGTGTGAATGCTCCTGATGAAATCGACTTCTGATCAAAAATCTTTTTTCGGGATGGTCGACGCCGCAATCAAGCTTTCGAAAACGCACGAAGCGGACGGATTGTTGGTTTTGCTTGAGCAGAAAGTTGCCTGGAAGCGGCTCAAACGCAAGCTGGACGTCGTGGAAACGGGGGTCCTTGCGACTCACTCTGCTGAGGTCCATGAAGCGGCTGAGAAAGCGGAAATCAATTGTGTCTTGCTGGAAATGCCCGAAGCGACGGTGCAAAACCAGCTGACGCAGGGGATTCTGGTTGCGGTGACCGAAGACATTCTGCGACACGGTTCCACCATTATCGCTGTCTACAGCAATTTTGACACCGAAGCGATTGATTCGATTAGTGTTCTTCGGTTAACCGAGCGACTTGGGCGATTGACGGCTCGTGACCTGCGTCGATTGAAGACGAAAGTCCCGTTGGAAACACTGAAAGTCGTGGTCGATCTGGCCGTGGCAATCGGACGGGAGGGGCGTGAAGGGAAAGCCATCGGCACGATGTTTGTCGTTGGAGATCATCGAAAGGTTCTCGAAGAAAGTCGGCCAGCGGGGTTTGATCCCGTCAAAGGATACGCGAAAAAAGAACGCAGTTTGCATGACGCAAGGACTCGTGAAGGCATCAAGGAAATTGCTCAGCTTGACGGCATGTTTGTCGTGGCCTCGGACGGCACCGTCGAAGGTTGTGGACGCCTGATTGATACCTCCCCCGTTGAGTTGACGATTTCGAAGGGGCTTGGCTCAAGGCATTTTGCCGGAGCTGCGATCAGCAAGAATACAAAGGCGATTGCGGTCGTTGTCAGTCAGTCCAGCGGTACCGTTCGCATTTTTCAGAACGGTGAAGTTGTGCTGCGGATTGAACCGTTGCAGCGAAAAGCGATGAAATGGAAAGAGCTTGAGCCGGAAACGGTTGCCGAGTAGGGACGACTGTCAAGCAACTGCGTAAATCAATCCGTCTCAAGACTCGCTCGCATGATTGCTTCATCCGGCAAGCCAATATTCAGAAGTTTTACTTCTCCGCAATATTCACGGCCGCACGCGGTATTCATCCCATGTTTCAAAGCGATAAACGTGCACGTGAGATCCGCTCGAAAGGCATTGTTGTCAACTTGACCATTGTCACCATTGAGTCCACTGGGCAAGTCGATAGCGACACGAGTTGCATCCACTGTGTTGGCTGCCCCGACAACACGATCGAATGGGGCCCTCAATGGACCGGACGCACCCGTCCCGAGCATCGCATCGACAATGATGCTGACTTTCGAACCGTCAATTGTCGCTAACAGCTCCCTGATTTCTTCGATATCTTTTTGAGCCTTCAATTCAATTGGAGAAATTCCAATTCTTGACAAACGCTGCAGGTTCGCCAGCGCGTCTCCTGAGGCCTTGCTTGATTCGGCGACCAGAATGACCCGCACACGCTTGCCGTACGTGTGCAAGTGCCTCGCGATGACGAACCCGTCCCCACCGTTATTGCCAGTCCCGCATAGAACAACCGTCCCGCCGTCGAGATTCAAATCCATGATCGCATTCGCGCTGGCGAGTCCGGCATTTTCCATCAGCGTCAGGCTCGGAATGCCCATTTCTTCGATCGCAATTTGATCAGCCCGTCGACATTGTTGGCAGGAAAGATAAGTCATGCTCTTTTGAACGATCGTTTGGTCTGCTTCTGTTTTTGCTGCTAACAACCCAACGAAGCTGGATAGCAAACTGACCCGCGTGTCGCGGTCAGCCAGTCATGGTAAACTCACGGCGACAACTTCAAAAGCAGTCCAGAGTAACGTTCGTCCATGTCGGCCAAAACAGAAAAAGATGATCGTCAGAAGCTTTACTTTCTGGCAAGCGGGGGCTATCCGGATACCGATATCAAAGCAGGAAATTGGCAAAGTCTGTATCCCTTCGCAATGCGTTCGATTCAGGTTGGAGAACATCGGATCAATTTCGTGGACGAAGGCGATCCGTCTGCTGATCCAATCCTGATGGTTCATGGAAATCCAACGTGGTCGTTTTATTGGCGACGCTTGATTTCGCAACTGAGCGAATCACACCGAACAATCGCGATTGATCATTTGGGATGCGGATTGAGCGACAAGCCTGTCGACCATGATTACTGCCTGCAAGATCACATCGACAATCTGTGTCAGCTGATTGATCGGCTTGATCTGAGTAATGTCACGCTGATGGCTCATGATTGGGGGGGATCGATTGGGCTGGGAAGTTTGCTTGCGCGGCGCGACCGCTTCAGGCGGATTGTGTTATTCAACACAGGCGCGTTTCCGCCGCCATATATCCCGCTTCGAATTCGTGCCTGCCGATGGCCGGTTGTAGGGAAGATTGGTGTGCAGGGATTGAATATGTTCGCGCGAGCCGCGATTACGATGGCGACCGAACAAGCGGGAGGACTCCCTGACGATGTCGCCGCAGGTCTGTTGGCTCCCTATCACAGTTGGAACCATCGGACTGCGATCTATCGTTTCGTGAAGGATATTCCGGCGGCGCCGACGCATCGGACGTGGGACGTGCTCGAAAATATCGAGTCGCAGTTGCCGCAGCTGTCCACTTGGCCAATCTTGATGATGTGGGGTATGAAAGACTGGTGTTTCCGCCCTGAATGCTTGAGGCGTCTGCAGAAAGCGTGGCCCGAAGCGGAGGTTCATGAGATTGACGATGCCGGGCACTACGTGATTGAGGACGCACCAGAGCAGGTGGCGTCATCCGTCGCAGAGTTTTTGGAACGGACAGACGCGTGAGTGTTTTCAAAATGACGCCGGGCGGGATCGCAACGTTGGCGTGTTTGCTGGAGGTGTCCGCGCCGAAGCCAGGCAACGTACATCGAGGCGCTGATTTCGAGGACACGACGCTCAATGATTTTCTGGCCAGTGCGGTGGCGTTGGGGCAAGTGGTCGATGCACACGCAACCGACGAGTTTTGCAAAACGGTGCTGAAGGCGGTCGAGGCAACCAGGCACGTTGCCGGCACAAATACAAATCTTGGAATGATTTTGTTGTTGGTGCCATTGGCCAAGCTAAGCCAGCGTGAAGAACCTCTGGCTCCTTCGTCGATTAAGTCTCTCATTGCGTCAACCACCGCATCGGATACAGACTTCATCTATCGAGCAATTCGGCTGGCGCAACCCGGTGGATTAGGGACGGTCGACCAGATGGATGTGAATTGTCCGGAGGATGAGCCGCTTGACTGCCTGGCAGAAGCGATGAAGCTTGCCGCCGATCGAGACATGATCGCGCGGCAGTTTGTCAATGGATTTGAGCAGGTGTTCAATGATGTTGTTCCGACGTTGGTCCGCAGCCAAACGACGTTTCCAAAGCTGAGTGAAGCAATCGTTTTAACGCATCTGACGATGATCGCGCGTTTTGGCGACAGTCTGATTGAACGAAAATGTGGAAAATTGGTGTCTGACGAAGCTCGGTCGCGAGCTCAACAAACGGTTGACCAGTTGCCGAAAACCGGCGACGACCTTGCTTATGAGCAGTTCTGGGCGGCGGTTAGCGATTTTGATTTCTGGCTTCGAAGCGATGGCCACCGACGAAACCCAGGTACGACCGCAGACCTGCTCGCTGCAGGGATCTACGTTGGACTCGATTCTGGAGAAATTTCATCGCCGTTCAGGTAGACTGAATGTCGAATTTCGTTTTTGATTGGTTAGATCGGTTGGGTTAATGACTGAATTTCGTGTCAGCCTCGAAAAAGACAATCTTGTCTTCAGTGCGGCTCACTTCATCACCTTCAATGGTGATATTTGCGAGGCATTGCATGGACACAACTACCGCGTGAAATGTGAGGTCGTCGGACCGCTGGACGAGAACGGGTACGTCGTTGACTTTATTGCGTTGAGGGAAGCGCTTGCAGAGATTGTGAACCGTCTGGATCACCATGTGGTTTTGCCAACCACCCACCCATTGATTCATGTTTCCAAAGACAAAGGCGAGGTGTTGGTTACGTTTCGAGAGAAACGATGGATTTTCCCGGCGGAAGACTGTGAATTGTTGCCTGTCGCGAACACGACGGCGGAACTTTTAGCGGAATACATTGGTAAACAATTGATCGACCGGACTCGAGAGAAATTTGGTAACTCGATCAATAGGCTGATCGTTGCAGTTGATGAAAATCGAGGCCAATGGGGGATCGCAGAGCTTGATTGGTGAGCATCGTCCGTAGGGAATTGTCAGGCTGTCGTTCTCAAAGGCAACCAATCCGAGGCCGAAGTTCCGGCGTGGCAATGTTTTGCGTGTTACGACCTGCATCCCAGATGAGATATCCCGGGTAGCAAGATCAACGGATTCGCAACAAGACGACGGCACGCAATCGATGCGTTTCGTTTGTCGCCAAATGCCCGGAAGCACAATGGGCCGACTTTTGAACCAGCATGTTTGAAAATTCTCGAAGACATGCAGGCGGGCGTCGAGGAGCTTTAGGCTCCAAT
>CAYXWX010000008.1:0-31983 GCA_964468915.1 uncultured Pirellulaceae bacterium | reverse complement strand
TCAGGCTCCAATATCAGCCAACTATCACTCTGCAATGCAGTAAAGTTTGCTTTCACTGCGGATAAAGATCTCGTTGTCGCTGATTGCCGGAGTGGCATTAAAAAGCGTTTCGTCCTCGAGCAAATTGGATGAGACTTTCTGAAAGTCAGGGGTCGCTTTGAGGATGAATGTTGTTCCACCGCGGGTCGTCAGCAGGATGTTGTCACCAACCCTCAATGCTGACGCATAGTCACCAGCAGGTCGGCCACCTTTTTTTTGCTTGATTCGCTCCTTGAACACATACTCACCTGTCTCGCAATCGGCACAAAACGCGATTCCCGTTGAAGTCCAATACAATCGGCCATTGGCAACAACGGGTGTTCCAATGCCGCTTCGCAACGCACCTGACCAGACGGTGTGAGTTTCAGTGACGTCTCCGGTGCCACCTGTTTTCACGGCGACCGCACGGCCCGCTCGACCACCCATGGCAAATACGATTCCATCATGCTCGGCGAGCGATCCGCAAACCGTCCCCTCGATCGGCGAGTCGGCTCGCCAAAGCTCTGTGCCATCTTCCGGATTCATCCCGATGATTTTGCCGGGCGTGCTGCAAACCAGTTCCTCGCGTTCTCCCGTATTGATTAACGACGGCGTGGACCAGCTACTGGTGAATTCGTCGCTGGAAAGTTTCCAGGCAATTGCGCCGTCAGTTTTGTTGAGTGCAACGATCGCATGTCCGACGTTCCCTGCGTTGACGATCACCTTGTCTTTGTAAAGCATGCAGCTCGCGCCTCCGCCCCATCCATGAGATTCGGCTTTTGTGCCCAGATTGGTTTTCCATGTCTGGTTTCCGTCCATGTCAAAAGCGACCATCCCTGTTTTTCCAAACAGAACAAAGATTTGCGTTCCGTCGGTTGCGGGCGTGCTGCTTGCGTACCCATGTTCGCAAATAAAACCATTGTAGGGGGCTTCGTCGTGGTCTGATTCCACTGTCGTTCGCCAGATTTCAGTTCCGTCTTTTCGGTCGAAGCACAAAAGATGGCGTTTGAGATCGGCAGGATTACCAGGGTTCTCCTTGTCGAGACCGTAACCGGTATACGAGGTTACAAACACTCGATTTTCGAAGACGACCGGGCTGGAGCTACCCTTGCCCGGTAGATTGCTGGACCACCTGATGTTGGATTCGTTGTTCCATTCAAGTGGAATCGAGCTGCTGTCGCTGATCCCTGATCCGTTTGGTCCGCGGAAACGAGCCCAGTTTTCGGCATGGGCTGTGCTGGTGAAAACGATGGACCAAAACAGGCAAGATGCCATTACGGCAGTTATGAATGTCGTTTGAGCGTAGGGTCTCATCGCGGTTTACCTCGGTAGAAGGAACATGGTTGGTCGATATGAAGAACCCATCCCAAAACCTATCGGCCGAACGGCGCTCGAAGCGGTTGACCTTGCAAAAGCCGTGGCTTGCATCGAAACGGCTCCATGTTGAGATGAATTCGGAGATAGGTTCTAAGATCAGTTGTCTGCCTCGACAACCATGGTCGAAGCGAGATACCTGCGAAGCTGTGGCGGATCGGCTGCACGCAAACTCCATACGATCAGCCCAAACGTTATTTGTGCTTCCACAATGGCGGCTCAATTGCCGCAGCCGTGCTCAGTGGATCGCTTTGCGGGAACCAATAAATTTCCCAATTCTTCTGCCAGCCGCCACCGGCAAGCTAGACTTTCGAACATTGTAAATTCTGGCAAAGGTGACCTCGTATGATATTAAAACCGCAGGAAATTTCTTCGATCAACGATACAAGTTGTTCCCGCGCGGACACGGTGAAAGTGTTGCATCTGATCAATGGAGAACATTACTCGGGTGCCGAGCGCGTTCAGGATTTACTCGCCATGGCACTTCCCAAGTTCGGTTATTCCGTCGGCTTTGCATGTCTGAAACCGGACCGGTTCCCCGAGACCCGACAGTCCGTTGAAACGGATTTGCATTCGATCCCGATGAAGTCGAGGTTTGACCTCAAGTGCGTCGACCGGGTGATCGAGATTTACCGGAGCGGTGGGTATCGATGTCTGCACGCTCACACACCAAGAACTTTGCTGATCGGTAGACTGGCTGCCAGAAAACTGGAATGTCCTTTGATCTATCACGTGCATAGTCCTGTCGGTCGCGACTCGGCAAAAGGGATTCGCAACTGGGTGAACTCACTGCTCGAAAAATGGAGTTTACGAGGTGTCGATCGCATGATTTGTGTATCTGCCAGTTTGGCGGGATACATGGAGGAGAACGGGCATTCGCCGCAGTTGCTTTCGGTTGTTCCCAACGGCGTTCCGATCCTTGATGATTTGCCGCCCAGAAAGGAACCCGATTATCCGTGGACGATCGGAACGATGGCTTTGTTTCGTCCTCGAAAAGGCACTGAGGTCTTGCTGCGGGCGATCGCTGTATTGAAGGAGCGAGGCGTCAACGTCAAGGTGAGAGCGGTGGGTCCGTTTGAGACCCAAGAGTATCAGAGCGAAGTTCTGGATTTGGTCGACAAGCTGGGAATTGGAGAACGAATCGAGTGGACTGGTTTTCAAAGGGATGTTAACCAACAGTTACAGCAGATGGATGTGTTTGTGCTGCCCAGCTTGTATGGCGAAGGTCTACCAATGGTCGTCCTCGAAGCAATGGCAAACGGAGTGCCTGTCGTCGCGAGTTGCGTCGAAGGAATTCCAGAAGCGGTTCGGCATCAAACAGACGGACTGATTTTTGAGCCCGGCAGCCATGAGGATCTGGCGAACAAGCTTTCTCAAATCGTCGGCAATACGCGGGTTTGGAACCGTTACGGCAGCAACTCTCTGGTCAGGCAGCGTACGAAACTGTCTGATGCCAGTATGGCCCGAGGAGTTGCGGAAATCTACGACGATTTACTTGGGCTGGTGCGTTAGTTCGGATATGTCGCAGGCCGGGAACAAGGTCTCGAAATCACGGCCGTTACGCTGCAAACCTGTTGGTTTTCAAAAACAGTCGGTTGTTTTCATCGTCATCAACAACGAGACCGAAGTTTCGGCATGGCGGGGGTTGCATATTACGGCGTGCATCCATGATGAAACATCAGGGCTGGAAGATTCAGTCCTCAAGCCGCAATCCGCAGCTTAGGCACTCCGTTCGATAACGTTGGGGCATCACTGATGGACTGCCCGATGATCGATTCGCAAAGTCCAATCAAATCATTCCCGTAGTCTTCAAAACGGTATTCGGAGTGAACTCGTTCGAGTGAACACTTCCTCGCTGCTGCAGCAACGTGAGGCTGATCCGCGAGCATGCGAAACAGATTGGCCGCTTTCTCACAATCACCATACGGCACCACGAATCCCGCTCCGTCTCGCACCGCGGCTTGCGCTCCGCCAGAATCCGCGAAAGTCACCACGGGTAGCTGACTTGCCATGGCCTCGTGGATAACACAGGGGAAGGGATCGACTCGCGACGACATAAAAAATGCATCTGAGGCGACGAAGTAGGGTTCGGTATCATCCTGTTCCCCAACGAAGTGGACAAACCTGGCTGCACCACTTTTCTGCAGGTCCAGTTGGACGTAATGGAATGCGGAATGCGTCCACGTAGGACCGCCGCCAACCCAAACGAAGTGAATTGGCTTATCACCGTCATGATTAAGCTGGGCGACTCGACGAGCCACTGCCGCGAAATGGTCGATTCCTTTTCGCAGATCAAGTGTGCCACATCCAAGAACCAGAAAGCTGTCAATCGGCAGTCCCAGTTGTTCGCAGATGCTGGTCCTGGCAGAATCGCGATCGACTCGCTGACCAAATTTTGAATCCAACAACCCCTGCGACATCACGGTTGCCTTGTCGACTGGCATACGAATCACTTTGGCTGCTGCCTCGTAAACGTAGTCGATTGGAAATACGACTTTTTGTGACGCTGAGAATACGGTGTTGTAATCCTCAGGCTTGTACGATGAGGGTAATTCGTGAAGTAGTGAGATGACTGGGACACCAAGTTTTGCAAGCTCTTCGGCAATGAAACGCGACTCCATGCTGTTGCAAATCGCCAGCAGTGGAATGTTCTTGCCATCCCGCTGAACGATGCGTTTCAGTTTTCTTTGCAAACGGGCCGAACGCTCACGTGGATGATTCAAGCAGTCGACCAGATGAGAATACTCGTGAAACTCTTTCATCAGCGGGCCGCCATCATGCAACAACGACTCGCAGCAGATATCACATCGATCGCGAAAGTGCTTCAGAATGTTTAGAATAATCTTGGGAGCACCAGTCCGTGACGCCTCGTGGGAAACGAACAGTATGCGACGCTTCGGCGCGTTCACCGGTAGCTTTTGTACCTTTTTCTTTCGGAACAACCGCATGCTCAAATCTCTGTGGAAAGGGATTCTGGTGTCTGGAACGAACTGGTAGTGCCCGCGAGTCGTCGCGATTCACGCGGACCGGCTTCAGGTTCTTCGGCAATTTTCACCGTCGAACTGTGTTAAAATTTTCCGATTGGGTGGACTTTTACGAGAGCCTGCCGCCAGCAGCAACAGGCACGTTTTCTGGATTCAACTCGTCCCGTTTAGGTCATGATCGAACGCTTTCCCCTGGATTCAGACGAGTTTCGGCTCAATTTTGGCGTCCGAGCCATGGCGGCGGATGAGCCCATCATCTTTCGGACTGAGCACTATCAAGAAGAGATCGCGTCGAAGGCGGAATTGTTGGGAAGTCAACGCGAGAGATGTTGGGCCGCTGCGCCGGAATCATCCGCTTCTCAAGCTGAGGCAGTTCGCTTCCTGAAAGCCAGATGTTGTCAGGGGCATCCGATAAAGGCTGCTTGTAGAAACGTCATGGGCAGACAATTGCAGGATGACCATGAATCGCCCCTGCTTGAGGTAAGTAGGAAGATTCAGGAAGATCTGGTAATTCTTCGGCACGATCCAAATGCAGGATTCCCAGTGATTGCTGGAAGCGTGTGTTTTCCCTCAGGCTGGTCGATTGCTGACAAGCTGGGGCAATCGCAAGGGTGCGTGCATGCGGCGGTTCCCGGCTTCGACGGTGAATTGCTTTCCCCGAGTTTGAAGCTGTACCATCGCTTGAAACCGGGCCGTACGGTTTCGCGAAACAATTGGGGCATCAGAGCGTTAACGCGTCTTGCTCAGTTCCCCTGCGACGCTGAAGAGATCGATGCTGCCAGCAAAGCAGTGACGCTCGCGACGGCCTCCGGCTGTATGTTTCGAGTGGAATTTCAGACGCTCAGTCGGCTTCCGGACACCCAGTCGCTGCTCTTTACCATTCACACGCATCAGCAACCTTTAAGGGAACTGTCGCGGTCGCAGAAGCAACGCCTTGCCAGCGTGATCTCGACATGCCCGGAGTCGACACTCCGATACAAAGGAATCTGGCCGATGAAAAAAAGCGTTTGTGAATATCTGCAAACGACCTGAAGCATGCCGTTCAGCGGATCAGTTGGACAGTTCGCTTTGTAAGGAACGGGCCGTCATCACGCCACGCGGGCAAACAACGATTGAAATCGACTTGAGTTTTCAGTGGCCTCAGCAACCGAGCTGTCGTGAACGATCTTGCCCAGTTCCATCACCAACACTCGGTCGGCAAGACGTAACGACGAATGTCGATGAGTTACGATGAATGTTGTGCGACCTTCGATAAACTCGGCAAGCGAATCGTGAATCAGGTTTTCGGTTTCACCGTCGATTTGACTGGTGGCCTCATCAAGGATCAGGATTCTCGGATCTGCAAGAATTGCTCTCGCCAAAGCAACTCGCTGCCTTTGACCAGCAGATAGATTTCTGCCTTCGTCACCGACCATCGTCTGGAATCCATTTTCCAGTTGGTCAACGTACTTATCGACCCGGGCCAGTTTCGCGGCAGACATGATATCCTGCTCGCTGGCGTATCGATTTCCGTACGCGATATTATCCCACACGCTACCTTGGAACAGCACGGAATCCTGAGTAACCCACGCGATCTGCTGACGCAGTTTCTTGGGACTCATTTGCCTGATGTTGACGCCATCAAGAAGGATTTGTCCCTCAGCCGGATCATAAAAACGGGCAATCAGATTCATCAGGGTCGACTTTCCGCATCCGTTGCCACCGACGATAGCCACCGTTTCGCCGAACGGTACCTTCAAGTTGACGCCGCGAAGAACGTTTTGTGATTTCCAGTAGCTGAAGGAGACGTTGTTAATTTCAAGGCTTTGCGAATGCAGGGGAACTGCGACAGGATTTTCAGGAGTTGTGACCCATGACTTGACGTCGTACTTGTTGTGCAGGTTATTGCAAGCGATGTTCGCGCGAACGAGAGCGTTGACGATTTCGCTCATTTTTCGCAATGGATCAGCGGCCCCTGCCAGCATGGAGTAAAAGACCAGCAACATGGTTGGCTTGATTGGAACTTCACTGATCTGAATTCCAAATAGATGAGTTTCCTGATTCAAGACAAGATACGCTCCCACCATCATCGACAGCGAGATCGACAGAATGCTCAAAACTTCCGTAACGGGGCGGAGTAAGGAATCGTACAGTGCGATTCGAATGGACATTCGGTACAACAAGCCAGCATTTTCTTTGAAGCGGCGACGCTCAGCACGCTCCTGATTGAAGATTCTTACGGTTTTGACTGATTTGAAAGTCTCCATCAGCGTCTGATACACATCGGCGACTCCGGTTAGCTCGCTCAAACTTGCGTTCTTCATGCGTCGTGAAACCGAGTGAATCACCCAGGCACCAGCAGGTACGACGATCAGGGAAAGCATCAGCAGTGGGAAAGAGATGTATGCTGCACAGACGAGACATGAGATCATCTTCAGTGGCTCTCGCAGACATTTTCCATAGAAAACGCGCAAGCCTTGGGAGATCATCTGCATGTTGAACGAAAGATCAGTCATCACATTGGCGGTGCCGATACTGTCGATTCGCTGCTGGTCCATGTCCAATGCTTTTCGATAGTAGATCCGTTGCATGTCGCGGACGGTGCCGTGAGCGACTCGCGAATCAAAAATTGCTCCGCCTACCAACAACAAACCCTTTAAGGCCGTCACACCCAACAACCACGCCAATGCCCAGACCAGCGTTGCAAAAGCTGATTTCGGTGCGTATGTCTCCAGCCACGGCTGGAGAGATTGATATCGTTCCAGCGACTTTCGTTCGCCGTGTGCGCGGTTCTTTTTCAGTTCCAAAGCTGCGGCGAGAACTCGTTTGTCCTCTCCGTCTGTGAGCTCGATCTTCTCTTGAAGCTCGTCGATCGCCTCATTGGCGGTCGCCAGGTTCATCTGAGCCAGCTTGATCTCTTGTTCGACCCATGATTCAGCGGTCTGGCCTTCGAGTACGATCTTTACAACCGGAAAGACAGTCGTGATGCTGGCACTCCAGCAGACCGCAATCAGCATCGAGCAAGCCAGTGCGCCAACGATGGCCAGTTTGTACCGCAGCGATAATCGAACCGCGCTGAAAAAGGGTTTCATCCTTGAAAGTCCTTTGGAGCCCGGACCAATAGCGAGATCGGCTGGCCGGGCATGCGTCGAAAGTAGGTCGAGTCGTTTACATCTGGTTGGGATCGTGTCAATTTTGCACGATCGAGTCAACGCGGATCCCGGATTCGAATCGATATTGCCGACCAACCCGAACCGATTCTTCGGGAAAATGTCATTTTGGGAAGACGGGGTCGGCTGGGCGGTTCAACCAATCCGCAAGTTTGATTCGATTCGCTTGATCACTTCCCGAGTCGAATAGCGTGCATGAGGGAGAGCGATTCCTTCGTTCTGCTCGACCCATTGGTCGACTTTTTTCTCGGCCGCGATTACGGTGCTGTGAGTCCGTCCGCCGTAGTAGTCGCCAATTTCCGAAAACGCGGACGACGTGTACCGCCTTGAAAGGTACATCGCCAGCATGCGAGCTGAACTGATTTGCTTGCGACGACTGGCCGATTTCAATTCTGAAGGTTTGACTTCAAAAATTTCACAAACTGCTTTTTCGATGTTTGGCATCGACGTGCTGGATGAACAGGATGTCGAAAACAAATCTGCCAGAGTTGTTCGAACTTGATCCGTTGTGATCCGACTTTCATGCAACGATTGAAGGACGCTCAGCCGATTGATTGCTCCGGAGAGCTTGCGCACATCTCGTTTGAGCGTTTGGCAAACCAGATTGATGACTTCTTCATCAAGGTCCAGGCCAAGCGGCTTGCAAAACTGAGTGACAATTCGGCGTCGACTTTCATAATCCGGATAGTCCAGCGAGCAAACAAGCCCGGCAGCGATTCGCGTTGCCACCTCACTGCCCATGTCATGTAGTTCAACCGGAGGCCGGTCGGCAGAGAGCAACACTTGTTTTCCACTGCGGATCAAATGATCGATCGTGTACTGGAACTCGTTTAAAGTTGCTCGTTTGCCTGCGAAGAACTGGATGTTGTCGATGGCCAGTAAATCCAGGTCACGATACTTACGCCGAAAGACAGGTAAACCAGATCCTCCTCTCAGCGAATGCAGGAAAAATCCAGTAAACTGCTCAGCCGTCAGGTAAACGCATCGCGACATCCGAAGGCGTTTGCGGAAATCATGAGTGTACGACTCCAGCAAATGTGATTTTCCACATCCCACCGAACCGTAGACAAACAATGGAGAATAGCGGCCGGGATTTTTGAACGACTGCTCAACCGCCTTTTCAATCAGAGGATTATTTTCTCCAAAATGAAATCCGTTCAAGCCACGAAGCTTGCCTGATTGCTTCGAGCCAGCTCTCGAAGACGAAATCAGCTTGGACGACTCACTTGACGAGTTACTTGATTCGCCGCAAGCGTCATCAGGCTTTCCCTGTCCCGTTTGCGTGAACAGTGGCAGTGTTTCAGATTGGTCGGAAGACTGGGCGTTCGAATCTTTGGAATCGAGTGCTTTTGAGTCAGGGACGTTCGAATGCTCGGATTCGACAACCGAGAATTCAATCTTGAATTGAGGGCCGCAGATTCGATCCACAATCAGGCGAATGTCGCGACCTAGAGAATTCTGAATTCGCTGACACGTAAATTGGCTGTCCGCCAACACCACGACGTTCTTCTCAGGGGTATTGGTGACTTGAAAGTTTTGATCACCGTCAAACCACATATTGAATCGATCGTCGCCGATTCTCTGAGCAAGTTGGTGTCGAATCTCGGCAGAAAATTTTCGCTCGAAATCTGCTTTCGCGTTCTCCGGCCCGTCTATCGGATCCCGCGTTAACGGAGCCGATTCCCTGGCCTTTTTGAGGGGCGAATTTTCGACAAAGTCCTGAGTCGACGACAATTGAACATCCTGACGCATCAATGCAGGCTGAGCATTCCCGTTTGGCAGCGTTTGTCACCAAACGATTCAAAAAAAGCCGCGTAAAACGACTATTTCTAAAAATTACTCAGCAGATTCCGTTTCCCTGGTTTGCCAAAACCGGCCCGGACAATCATTGATCCAGCGGGCGGTTTTTGAACGAACCTTAACACCTGACGGACGAGATTCTATGAGTGCTAGCATTGGTGTCAAACGGTGCCATGAGGATTCTTTCAAACTTTTCTAGAAAGCCGAATCCTACGCCCGAATAAGACGCATTCGTTTCACAAATTAGCGGTTGTCTGACCCATGTTGTCTACCCTGTTCCGTAGTCGCGGGATGTGGATAAATCGTCAAAGCTGTCGACAATTTTTTTTGTTCAGGAAGTCGGAACGGATGGTAGAAAGAACAATCTGATTCGGTTTGTATCAGAGAATCAACTACCGAGCCGTAACCGCATGGCGCAGCATATTGACAAACTGTTCGCTCAACGAGAATGATCCCTGAGGATGGTTCAGTTCCATCATCAGCGCAACCTGTTGAACCGGATTTTCCCGAGTGATCACGGCCGGGTGTTGCATCAATAAGCCTGCCGTTGGGACTCTGCGACTGTTTTGTGCCGCGTAGGCCCCTGCCCAGTGAGTCGGTTGAGCCTGCAGGCCGAATTGCGATGTGAGTAAGCTAACCAATCGGCTTGAATCGCCCGTCCACCCCTGAAACGTGATTCTCTGGGCTCGCTGGTTTACGTCAAAGTAATAAGTTAGCGAGCCGTGCAAGTCCCACGTGTTGGTGCCAGTCACAACGGCGACTCGAAGCCCATGCAAACCTGCATCTCCCGGGTTGGTGGAAACTCTTTTCCATCGACTCTTGACCCAGTTTGGATAAACGTCGAACCGGATGATTTCGGCAAGGTTGGTAACGGGTACAAAATCGGTCGGTTTGGCAGAAAGATCGGGTCCGTTGGCGTCCCCAGGGAACACAAAGGTTTCAGCGGCGCCATAGTCTGGCGTCATTCCAAACATTGCCGGGTTGGTTGTCGCTGAGCCGGCAACGATTGGTCCGGAGACGATCATACCGGGCACGGTGGATGGTTCGGGTACTTGAAGGCCGACCGGATGCGTCGCAGGTTGCGCGACTACGATTGCAGGTGCGGTCGAGTTTGGAAAATCATGGTTGGCAAACATTGTCGGTTGACCCGGTGCTGCCGCGTTTGATTCAAGCGAGACTTGACCGGATGAGTGGACTGCTTTGAACGCTCCATTGGACGCGGTTGTTAACGGCATCGAATTCATCGGCCGTTCCGGAACCAACACTCCGTTTCCAAAGCTGTTATCTGAGCCGGGCATCCGATAGCCGACGGTTTCAAATTGACTTTGGCTTTGTCGCTTCCATCCGGTGGAATACAGCATAGGTGCGCCGATGAAGCAGGCGACCAGCGAAGGGTAAAGGATTGATCGTAGGAACATGGGAAAAACTCGATTGGAACGAAACCCGAGGCGGACCGGTACGTATTCCGCATCGACTTGAGCCGCGTGGTTGGTTGCATGTTTCCAGGCACAAGTGAATGACCGTCAGAACAAGCTGTTTCAGGACCAAGGGAATAAAACGTGTAACTGGCTCAAGTGGTTTGCAGCTGGTCGTGTTTTACGTAACATCCAAACATGGATGAATCGACTCGCAGTGACTACTTTTGGTTGACCTCTGACCCAGCCGAGCGATTGCTAAGGCAGGCGATGGATTCTTTTCGCAACAAGGAAAACGTCGTTCGCATCGCTCGACTGTTAAGACAGGAGGTTTCCAACAGCCGCGCCGCGATTGTGATGGAACAAGCTCAGCTTCGTCTGCGAGCTTTCACGAAATTCCAGAATGCGGAAGCAATGTTCTTTACCCGTCGCGGGTTGGAGCAGGCCAGCGGTCACCAGCTTGCGCGGTACAAGGCTGAGCAATTTGCTCGCTGCCATCGTGTTGCAGACATCTGTTGTGGTATTGGTGGCGATCTGATCGCCCTGCACTGTCGTGGCGGTTCCAATGATTCGTTTACGAAGGGAGTTGATGCTGACGAACTTACGGCGACATTCGCACGTCATAACCTTGAGGTCTGCAGCAGTGACGGTCAGCGAGGTGGTGAAGTGCTGTTCCAGAACTTTGAAGACACTTCACTCGATGGTATTGACGGACTTCACGCAGATCCGGATCGTCGGGGCAAGTCCGCGAACTACAATCGAACCGTTCAAGGCAAGCGATTCGAACCGAGTTTGGAAAGTGTGTTTGATCGAACACCTGAAGTTGGTCTGGTCGCTGTGAAAGTCGCTCCTGCGACGCCCGCTTCAAAAAACTGGCCCCAGTCGATAGAGCGTGAATGGATTGGCGATCGGCGTGAATGCAAGCAGCAGGTCATTTGGCGGGGCGACCAATTGGATCGTGCCGGGCACAGGACCGCAACTTGTGTCAACGATGCTGGGGCAGCAACTCGTTTTTCAGTACCCGAGTCCAGAGTTGACACGCGATTACCTTTAGCGGATGCAATCGGCAAGTACATTCATGAGCCTCATCCGACCATTTTGGCCGCAAAGCTGGGCCACGTGTTGGGAAAGAATATGGATTTGCGTCCATTGGCCAGCAACGTCGCTTACATGACAGGACCCGGAGTCGATCTGCCGTTGATGCAGTCGTTTCAGGTGATTGAGGTTTTGCCTCTGCACCTCAAAAAAACTGCTGCGGCTCTGCGATCAATGAATGTGGGAATGGTCGAGGTAAAACGTCGTGGCGTCGAACAGGTGGCCGGTGACCAATTCATGAAACTCAAATTGTCGGGCAGTGAGCGGGTAACCGTGATTCTGACTCGACTGGATCACAAGCGGATCGCGATTATTGGGAAGCGTGTTTCGAGCTATTTCGGCGACACGAACCACGAATAAGTTGCCTTTTTTAAAGAACGCGGAGGTTCTGCGATGCTTGCCAGGATACTTGGAAAGTCGCGTTGGGGACGTTCACCAGCAAGGTGATTTTCGCTCGATGGTGACGATCTTTTCGCCGCATGGTTGGTGCCATGGTCGCGCTTTTTCATGATGCGTGGAGTAGCCGCAATGGCACTCAGCCCAGTTCGATTTCTGACGTTTTTTGACGTCGCCCGTTTTTTCAATCGAACGTTTTCAGACTTTTCGGCGTGTTGATGTCGTGGTGATTATCATGTCGATGCAAAAGAACAAAACCCGAAACGTGAATAATGGACAAAGGATCTCCCGCTGACGCAGCGGGTTGTGATCTAATCAAAACGCCGTTTCACTTTGGGTCGAGGTTGGCATCTGCCTCTTCAGCAGAAACTGATGAAGTGACCCCGTTGGCGGGAACTTCAGCTTTGCTGATCCAAACCATCGCGTTCAGGACAATCTTGCGAAAATTGTCGTCCCTCCAGTTGTCATGGAAATGGCCGCCGGTGAACCCGTAGCCTCGACCGCCGTCTGACCGCTCGACTGTCCACAGCATCGCTTCGGCTCGTCCTTTCGTTGCCTGGATATGTTTGTACGGACCTTTGGGATGAACGTAAGGACCGTCGCGCACGACATCGCCTGGGCTCGCGACCAGGATTGGAACGAACGTTGTTTCATTTTGTGTGAATGGTTTGTCGCCAGGTTTGTCGGAAATGAATCTCATGTTGAAGTACCATTCGTCTTTGATCTTGAATGGCTCGACTCCGCGGGTCACCGGATGATCAGGCAAATTAGAAAACCCCGGTTCCCAGATCGGATTGCATGAGAACATGGTTTCATAGTGCCCGCCGATCCAGCGTTTGAATTCGTCGCCTGCTTGTTCGGGATTGATGTCAACTCCATAGTGCATGAATCCGATTCCCGTCCCTTTTGCAACGAGAGCGTCAATGAACTTCAGCCGTCGCCCGTTCTCTTGAACGACTTCGTGTTTCCGACCACCGTCCATATAAAAAACGATCGCGTCTGCTGATTCCAGAACAGATTCGTCGGTTGGCCAGCCGTTCAGGACATATTTCGTGTTCAAGCGTGGAACATCGGAAAGGCATTTCGCCAGCAATTGAACGCCCGCGTTATACTCATGGACTCGCGGTGCATGAGATGGCTTTCCAGCCATGATGACCAAATTTCGGTTTTCCCCTTCGCAGCGGTTGGAAAACGGGCTCGAAGCGATCACACAAACTGCGATGCAGAGTCGAAAAAGATGTTGAAGATTCACCAAATCGTCCAGGTCCGGATATTTCGTAAGCCGGCGTGTTACGGCCTGCATCCCAGATGAAGTATCCAGGCTAATGCTTTTTTCCAACTCGTTTTTAGGGTTGTTACTTGCGGAGGGTCTCGTTTTATTTTTTGCTTTTGAGGCTCACGGAATGATGATTCGGTCGGTCAACCCTGATCTTCAGTTGGAACAAAGCACGAGTGCCAATCGGTCACAAAAAACGAGTTCGAGTGTATCAACGTCGCCGTGAATTTCAGACGACTTCAACGAATCTTGTTGTTGCCAGCTGCTCTACTCGCTCATCTTAGCCAGCCAGCGATCAAATCGAGAAGGCTGACGCGATTCTCTTGAGTGGGCTACTGCGTGGTCGAATCGCAAGAACCAGAAAATCAAAGACAGTCCGACAATCGACATCAGGATGCCCGGCACAAGACCATATTGAAAGGTGGCGCCATCATTGGTGTACAGAATTTGCGACAACAGCGGTGAGCCCTGAATCGTTTCCGGTGGGACGATGCCCATCATGACTGTCAGGCCATTGTGCGTCGCATGGAACAAGATGCACGGAATCAAGCTGCGAGTCTGGACGGCGATAATGCCCAGGATGATTCCAGCGACCGACGTAATCACCGTTTGTTGCAACACACTGTGAGCGACGCCGAATAGCAGGCTGGTCAAAAGAATCGCGTGCCATTTGTTGCGCAACGATTGGAAACCTGACAGGATAAATCCTCGGTAGGCGAGCTCTTCCATGATCGCGGGAGCGATCGCGAAGATCAAAAGAATTGACCACCACGAAGGGGCTCCGTCCAGAATCGATTGTACGCTGGATTGCAAGGCCAGCAGTTCGGGGCCCGGCGGATAGATTGTCATGACCAACGCCGTAAACCACATCAGCAATGGGTTCAAGCAAATTGCGGCCAGCACTGCTGCACACGCCGCAGGGACGGTGCAAGGTCGAAGGCGCAATGACTTGCGAGGGTTGCGTGTCAGCATGGTCGCCATGATCAATGCTGGCGCGGCGACCGAAACAACCAGAATGATGGCCGTTTGCTGACTGAAAGCAGTCCAGCCGGACGGCGGAGATGCTGCGATGCTGACAAAGAACTTGATGACCAGAATCAGCAACCCGCAAAGGAGTGCGTTGCCAAGCGAGGGTAACTCATGTCGTTCTCTCATGATGTGCCCAAGCCATTTGCCGATGCCAAATCGTTCACTGGCTCGGAACAAAACAGATTCGCTGTTGAACTGATGCACGACCCAGCGGATCGCCATCCAACAACAAAGCAATGTCGTTAACACAACCGGAGCACCGTACTGAGCGGCGAACGAGTATTGGCCTTCCATCAGATGGCGAAGCAGTAACATCAGGCCGCTGACAGGAATCAGGCTCGTGCCCAGGTCCAATTGAGACCCCGGCAGCATGGGAACCATCATCAGCGGCATCGAGAACATCAGCAGCGGGACCAGATAGTACTGACCTTCCTTGCTACTTTGAGCGAAAGCCGCGGCCGCCAGAGCGACGGCACTGAATAACGCTGAAATCGGAACGAGCGCCAGCAGCAACCATCCGATGCTGTGGACCGGTGGAGTGCCGAAGGTAGCCATGGCACCGACCTTGGAAGCCAGCATGATCCCGGTGATAGCCATGCTCATCAGGTTCAGTACGGATGTGGCCATGCTGAAACTCATTACCGTAAGCAGTTTCCCGATCGCGATCTCGGATCGTTCGGCGGGGCTGCTGAGCAGCGTTTCGAATGTACCGCGTTCTTTCTCGCCGGCGCACAGGTCGATCGCGGGATAAAACGCTCCGGTCAAACACCAGATCATCACGATGAACGGAAGAATCTTGGACCACGCTGCCGCACGTTTTCCAACCTTATTCGCGACATCTGAGGTCTGTACAACGATCCCGGAATTGATCGACGTCGGTACATCGTTGGCGGCCAGTAGTTGATCGGTCCATGCATTTTTCCATTTTTGTAGAACTGCGAAAATCCGTTCGGCCGCGATCCTCGATCGGTCGCTGGCTGAATCGACGAACACCAGAATCTCCGCGCTGGAAGTTTCGGTTGATGGGTTGGCAGGGATGGGAGTCGCTTCTGGTGAATCGATCGGCTGGGTAATGAAAACCGCCGCGTCGAACTTTCGATCCTTCAACTCTTTCTGAATCAGCTGATCAATCAGCTCCCGAGCTTGTTCGTTGTCTGAGTTGCGAAATTCGCGAATGTATTTTTCAAGTTCTTCGGTAGGTTCGCTGAGAACTTCTGTTTCGATCAACTCGGCAGTTTTGGAATTCACCCAATCGTCTGCAATTTCTCCACCGTCAAGCAGCGCCGGCTGAGAGGGAAGATTTTCCGATCCCATGATCCAGATGCGAGTCGGGTGTTCTCGCATGAACTGAGCCACTTGCAGCATCGCCATGCCCAGTAACGGGTACAACAGAATGGGCATGATCGCGACGGTGAACAACGTCCTGCGATCGCGCAGTTGGTCTCGCAGTTCACGGCGAAAGATCAGGTTGACGTTGGACCATTTCATGGATTGTTCTGACGGGTAGGTGCGAGGTTCAGGTTGTGGGCGACGGATGTCAAACGACAACGGGCGAGGCACTCTCGTTGGATATTGTCTGCTGGTGTTCCACTTCAGACCGAGAGATCAATTGGTAGAACAGCTCTTCAAGGTCGTGTTCGCCGTGTTGATCGGCCAGATCGGCGATCGTGCCCTCAGTCAGGATTTTGCCTCGGTTCATGATGGCCACTCGATCACAAAGACGCTGCACCTCGCTCATGATGTGCGAGCTGAAAATGATGCACTTTCCCTGGTCACGCAGCTGTTCAACCGTGCTGAGTACCTGGCGAGCGACCAGAATATCGAGGCCGAGGGTCGCCTCATCAAAAATCAGTACGGGTGGATTATGAATCATGGCCCGAGCGATGTTGACCTTCTGCTTCATGCCGGTCGACATCTTGCTGCCCAAGGTGTTTCGCAGTTCATTCATCTGGAAACGCTCGAATAACGATTCCATTTGGATCTGCAGGCGTTCGGCGTCCATTCCGTAAAGTTGTCCGAAATACTGCACCATCTCCCAGGCAGTCATTCGATCGTAGATTGCCGTATTGGTCGAAACAAAGCCGATTTGATGTCGGACCTGACCGGGCTGGTCCGAAACTTCAAACCCATTAACCGTGGCAGTGCCCGCAGTCGGTTTCAAAACGGTACTTAGAATTCGCAACGCGGTGGTTTTGCCGGCTCCATTGGGACCCAGCAAACCGTAGACCTGGCCAGGCATGGCATCGAAGCTGATTTCGTTCAAGGCGATAAAGTCGCCAGCCAGATCGCGATAGCTTTTCGTCAGGCCTCGGACGTGAATCATAGGTTGGCGTCAGGTTAAGAGAGAACATCTGGGCGACAGGATGTGCCGACGCAATCGGAAGCGCAGGCTGGCCCTGATTTTCTTACCGTTTTCCGGATAGGGTCCGATGAACAATACAGGGGCCGCGCAAGTGTAGCTCATAAACGCGGCCGAGGCGTTGACGACTGTCTGGTCAGCAGGGTCGTACTGAATGTCGGACCGATTTTCCAGAAATAATTCGCTCGAGGAGCTTACGGAAGCATCATGGATTCCATCTCAACATCCGGTTCAAGTGATTTTTCAATCAATATGGGCGCCGCAGATGAGGTCGTATTACCCGCTGGCGGCAACGATGCGACTAACCACGAGTTTGCGGGTTTACCGGCAGATGCTCACGCTGACAGTCAAGATCTGCAGAACGAGTACATCCCGCGCAGACCGTCTTCGTTGAAGGAAGCGGGGTTGCAACCGAACGATCTGTTTCCTCTCGTGCTGAAGCTGTTGTTCCTTCACGGTAACAAGTCGGGGATGCAGATCTCTCATCAGATCAAGGTACCGTTCCAGTTGCTTGAACCGATTATGTCGTCGTTGAAGGCCGATATGCTGGTCGGTCACAAAAGCAGTGCGGGCGTGTCTGATTATGAATACGAACTGTCGCCCAAGGGGGTGGAGCAGGCAAGATTGCACATCAAACGCAGCAGTTATTGTGGCGCTGCTCCGGTTGGATTGGAAGTTTACAACGCGGCTGTTGCACGACAGTCGATCAAAAACCTTCAGCCAACCTTTGCGCAGGTTCGTGAGGCGTTGGGGGATCTGGTGATTTCCGACCTGATGGTCAGTCAGCTTGGCCAGGCGATCAATTCGGGGCGCAGCTTGTTTCTTTTCGGTGCTCCCGGTAACGGAAAAACCAGTGTTGCTCGCCGAGCGATTCGCTCGGTCAGCGAGATTATCTGGATTCCGCGTTCGCTGACCGTTGGTGGCGAAGTGATTCGGCTGTTCGATCCAAGTGTCCACGAAGTCGCTCCGCTGCCGAAGTCTTCCGGAATCACTGATGAACAAGACGTTGATGAACGTTGGATTCGAATCAAACGACCGACCATTGTTGTCGGTGGCGAACTCGAAATGAAGCATTTGGAGGCAACGCTCAACCCAATCACGGGCATTATCGAGGCTCCGGTGCACGTCAAAAGCAATTGTGGCTGCCTCGTCGTCGATGACTTTGGTCGACAGCAGATCTCAACGACTGAGTTGCTGAACCGCTGGATTGTCCCCATGGAGTCGGGGCATGACTTCTTGAATCTTCCATCGGGCCGACAAATTTCTCTGCCGTTTGAGCAGTTGCTGATTTTCTCGACCAACCTGGAACCAACTAATTTGTGCGACGAAGCATTTTTGCGTCGAATCCCCTACAAGGTTGAGGTCTTTGATCCCACCGAAGCACAGTTTCAGGCATTGTTCCAAAAACTGCTGAACGAACAGGGATTTCAGGTGGAAGAAGGCGTGGTCGAGCACTTGATCGAGTACCACTACAAACGAGTGGGGCGACCCTTCCGCTTCTGCCACCCACTGGATTTGCTGACCCAGGCAAGAGATTTCTGCGAGTTCCATCGTCGTCCGCTTTTGTTCAGCCGCGACGTGGCGGAACTGGCGGTGCTGAACTACTTCAGCGGAATGGCCGGGCAATTGACGATCTGAAAACCATGTCGATGATGCTTACTTATTCGAGCCTGTCGGGAACAGCGCTCGTACCAGTGGGGTTCGCCATTCCTGTTCGACCGGATCGTAGACTCCAAAATCGTAAGCCAGTTCCCAATACGACCAGTCGATTCCAAAGATGTTGGCGCTGTGCCGGGCAGATCGCGTCCAGCTCAATCGGTTGTTCAGATTTGCCTCCCGGAAGGCGCCGAATTCACCCAGGTGGAGCGGGATGTTGTTTTCGATTGCCCAGTCGCGGGCAATGGTGAAATCTCTGCGGATGACGTTTGTCTTGGTTGTCATCACGTAATCCCAGCTGTCGTTCTGCTTGATGCGAAGTAGAGAGACAATCATTGGAACCTGGCTTTCGGGAGTGTAGTTTTGAATCGCGATTTCTCGTAACTCAAATCCCGGAGGCAAATTGTCGAAGTTGACGACGTAGGTTTTCGTGTTGCCTGGCGTCGCTGTTGATTGAACCGGATACTCGATTCGTTCATCGCCATCAAAAATCACGACTTGCAGTCGGAACGGGCGATTGACTCGAAACTGAATCGCCTGAGGGTCAACGATCGGTGAGTCACGGTACAGATTAAATCCGGCCCAGCCCTGCTGGTAGGTGACTCGTAGCCCTGATCCGGTATCGTCAACTTTGGTGCCCCAGGAAAAATTCTGCCATGGAGTCGCCAACTGCTTGAAGAATGGACGCCAGACATTTCCCGTCGGCGGAACCGGTTCGACCCACGTCGCGCCCTGGTGAGTGAAGGCAAATGGATCGTAGTAGTGAATGCTGGCGATCAGGTTCGGGTCTTCGGGTACTTTCAGCTGATCCAGGGAGTGAATCGAATTGTAATTGACAGGACCGATCAGCACTTTCCGAAGCGGGTTGGTTGATCGAATCACATTCAATGCGTCAACCATCAAGGTGTTCCAAAGTTCAGGGGTGTCGTTGAACTGACCATGAGGTTCGTTCAGGATTTCGAAATACAACCAGTCGCCCCGCTCGGCATAGCGTGTTGCAATTTGATCCCAGATTGCCAGAAATCGTGCCCCCTCGGCAACCGGATCCGCATCCAATTCTGCGTGATGATGGTCATTCAAAATGACTTTGACGTTGATGGCTTCGGCCATCGCGAGCACTTCGTCGACCCGCGCGAAGAATTCCGGATCAACCGAGTAGGGTGCCTCGGTGTCGGCGTGATATGTCCAGCTGACCGGCAGGCGAATGTGATCGAAACCCATTTCGGTTACGAGGGCGAAGAACTCGGGCTGAACGGTCAGCCCAAACGCGCCCTCAAATGGAGCTTCCAACATGTTGCCGAAGTTGATGCCCTTTCCAAGATCGGCTGAAGGCACTTGCTGAGCGTTAACCTTACCTTGACCAATGAAGACCAGCGTGGCAAATACCAATGCCCGGAATAGTCGGGAGGCGGAAACGCAGTTTGTTCTGAGGATGTCGTTCATGGATGCCTGAGATCATGGAGAAAGCTCCGATTGGAGGAACCAAGATTATAACCCGTTCGCGGTCGCTTTGCTCAAGTTCTTCGTGATGCTGGAAACGAAAGGCACTCAGCGGAGGGGGGGGACAATTCGGATGAACGAAGGTGGATCCTGACACCAAAAAAGAATCAAAACCCTTGTCTTTGCACTTCGGGTTACCGTAGAGACTCAAGACTCACTTGTCGCAACCGGCGAAACGTAAAACCGAGCGAAACATAAACCAACACGTCGCTACCGACCCGGACTTCCAATCAATGACATGAACTCGGCTCGTGTTGCCGGGTCGTCACGGAAGTCGCCGCGTAGCGAACTGGTGATGGTCACGCTGCCCGGCTTTTTGACGCCGCGAATCGCCATGCATGAGTGTTCAGCGCTGACGACTACGCCGACACCTGATGTATCCAGATGATTTGAAATGAGATCAGCAATCGTGTTGGTCATGCGTTCCTGCACCTGAGGGCGGCGAGCGACCTCTTCGACCACGCGAGCGATTTTACTCAGGCCAGTCACTTTTCCTTGAGGCAAATACGCGACGTGGGCAACTCCTGAAAACGGCAGCAGATGATGTTCACACATGCTGGTGAACGGGATATCTCGAACCAACACCATTTCGTCGTAAGACTCGGGGAACAACACTTCCAGATGTCGGCCTGGATCAACGGACAACCCCTGGAACATCTCCGCATACATTTTTGCGACCCTGCGAGGTGTTTCCAGTAAGCCCTCGCGGTCAGGGTCTTCACCGACGGCCTCCAGAATCATCCGGACGGCCACTTTCATTTTTTCCAGGTCTACGTTGGATTGGTTGTCGGAATTTTCCACAGATCGAATTTCAATAAATGTCGGTTCAGCTACCGTTTCAGTGTTTCATCCGCTTGATCGTTCAGCAACCGGGAGAACGATCGAATGTGACAAAAAGGTACTTATTGTAGCTTGGGATCGTTTGCAGAATCAGAGTTCTCTGCACGTGAGTCGGGCGTGATGCGGATGCTTCGCTGAGCGTAAAAAGTTCGGCCGTGCATGTCGGTCGTGCGGACACGAATCAAATGAACTCCTGGCTCAAGTGCCTTTCCGATGACTCCTTTCCAAAGGTGACTGCAATCACCGGGTCGGATTAGCGATGGTTCGATTGCTGGTTTGATGACTTTTTCGGACTCAACAATCGCTTGATAGTAAGGATCAACGGTCATTTTTTGATTCAGTTCAACCCATTCGGAGTCCCGGTCGATCGCCATTTCCACCCTTGATTTCGTCGAACCATTAAAAACGTTGACCCAGATATCTGTGGTGGCCGATTCGGCCGACGTAACTGCGTTTGGAACATGAACGCGCATCTGGTAATCGGCCGGATGCCCTGCTCCCTTGAAATCCAGCAAGTATCGATTCGGCTCGAACGTCATGATCGAATAGCCGTTGGGGGCTCCGTCACGCATCGTCGAATGCGGAATGCCTCGATCGTCTTTTGCCCCGGACCACCAGGCTCCGCTGACCGTCACATTGACAATGTGGTGATGTTCTTTGACGCCATGAAACCCATCTTCCTTGCCCAGAAAGTAATGGGTTTGCTGATGAGTGTGAGCCGCAACGGAAACACAGAGCGGTCGCTGCTCAATCAAGCGAAAGAGTTTTTGTCGGTCCTCGGTATCGACGATCGGAACATGCATCAATAACACGACCATCTGGCTGTCGGGAATCAAGCTCAGGTCACGTTTGACGAATTCAAGTTGTCGTTCACCGAATCGAGGAAAGAAACGCTTTTTGTCGGGAGTCTCCGCCGGCGCTTGCCAGTCAATGTTGTCCAAGACGACGAAGTGGACGTTCCCATGATCGAACGAGTAATAAGTCGGGCCGTATATTGATTCAAACGTTTCGTTGATACCGTCGCGGTCTTTTGCGTCAAGGTTCAAATCATGGTTGCCGATGACGTTGTGCCACGGGATCCCGATCAATCCGATCACCTGATTCATGGGTTCCAGCGTTTCCAAATGATCAAAAGCGAGATCGCCCAGCGAAATGCCAAACGCGTGGTCGCAACCGATCAGTTCGCTGACGACGTCTTGTGCAATGTAATCGACTTCCGTCATGTCGCGCGGCTGAGGATCACCAAAAAGCACGATCCGAAACGTTTCGGGTTCCTCGTTTGGGTAAAGCGGAAAATCGATGGAATCAGGGAGCGTCCCGGTCGGCTTTGATCCAGCGTACTTCAGTTTTGGTGAGCCATCGGGTTTGTGAATGTAATAGAATTGAGGCAGATTGTGTTCGTCCAGCGGTGAACGAAACCCGGTCGGCTTGAGTAAAAAAACAATTGAGTTTTGCCCGATCGGAATCTCGTATTTCCCACCCGATCCGGTTTTGACAATCTCTTTCCCATTAGAAACTTTGATGCCAGCAAAAGGCTGGTCTCTGTCGCTGAATCGACCATCACCGTCTGCGTCCACAAACACTCGGCCGCGGGCCGTCAGAACTTCGGGAGTTTGAGACAGCGATGCATCCTCCGTTTGCTGGTCGGTTTGCGACGTCGTTTTGGCTTCTGTCGGTTGAGCCTCGCAAACGCAGTTGAATATCACAATGAAGGCCGCCGACAGACAGACCTTGAGCTGAAGACGGATAATGGCAAGTTTCCGTTTGAGCATGTGTTTCATAACGTCTTTCAAGTTGATGACTCGAGGATTGACTGTTCGTCGCGAATCGGAAAGTTTCGCCGATGGTCGTTTCTGATTCAATCGGCGAGTATTCGAATCGGATGAAACGGATGATTCTGCGCGAAATCGGTCGTTCAGGCCGATCGCGTCTGGGGAAAGGTTGTGAGCGACACTGAGCATGATTATCATGTCCCGTCAAACACGTGCATCTACCCGTTTCAACAAGCAAACTGATCAAAGTTTATCGTGTCATCCGAATTCACAGACGCTCAATTGGAAGCGTACCTTGATGAATCGCTCGATCCGCAATTGGCTGCCGAGCTCGAGCAAGCGTGCCGTGATGATCCGGATTTGCTGAGTCGACTGTCGTCCATCAATCGCCGGCGAGACGAGGGAGTTCACACTTTGGGCGAGATCTGGCGTCGACATCAGATCGGCGTGCCCTCAGCCGAAGAGGTGGGAGAATTTCTCGAGGGAAAACTGTCTCAGGACCATTCGGATTACATTCGTTTTCGGTTGGACGTGTTGAAATGTCGCTACACTTCAGCGCTGGTTGACGCAGCCGAGCAGCAATTGGCGGACTCGGGTGAGCAATCGAAGACTCGCCGCGAGAAGTACTTTCAGAACAGTGCCGACTTACTGCCGAAAAGCAGTGAATAGCTTGCGGGACGAAAAAAGTTCCAGCGTGGGCTATACAGCGGCTGCTTCAATCAAACCGTAGGTCGCAAGCGTTTTCCGCAGGGCTTTCAGCTGATCTGCCGTAATTGGAGTCATTGGCAAACGCATCTCACCGGTGTCTCGGCCAAGTTCCGCCATGGCGGCCTTCAGAGGTGTCGGGTTGGTCGCCAGTCCCAGCATGTCTCGGCACAGCGGGAACAGTTTGTGATGCCAACGCTCTGCTTCCTTGACGTCTCCAGATCGGAAGGCGTTCACCAATGCGATCATGTCGCGTGGCACAATGTTGCCGACCACTGAAACGACGCCTTCGCCACCAATGGACATCAACGGAAGCGTCAGGCTGTCGTCACCACTCAAAACAGTCAGGTCGGTCAGCGACAGGACCTGCGACGCTTGATCGAGCGATCCTGTTGCTTCCTTGACCATCGTCACATTCTTGAATTCGGCAATGCGAGCGATCGTTTCGGGCTCGATATTCTTTCCCGTGCGTCCGGGAATGTTGTAGACACAGATAGGAATGTCCACGGCTTCAGCGACGGCTTTGTAGTGCTGGTAAAAGCCCTCCTGAGTTGGCTTGTTGTAGTAGGGAGCCACTTGTAACGACGCGTCTGCTCCTTCTTTGGCGGCCCACTCGGTCAGACTGATGGCTTCGCTGGTGCTGTTGGAACCGGTGCCCGCCATGACTTTGGCTCGGCCGGCAACGATCTGAATTGTCTCTGAAATTACCCGTTCGTGTTCCGGGTGAGAAAGCGTGGGCGATTCCCCCGTTGTTCCGACTGGAACGAGACAATCGGTGCCTGCTTCAATTTGAAATTCGATCTGTTTCCGCAAGGTTTCGACGTGAACATTTCCGTCAACGAATGGAGTGACGATTGCGACTGAAAGACCGGCAAAGTCTGATCCTCTGCGTGCCATAGTGGGCTCCGAGCGCGGGCATGGTGACCGCAAAAATGTTCAACTGAAAAATGAAAGGACGCCGCAACTGCTGCGACTGTCGAAACGCCATGATACGATTTGACCGACGTGATTTCCAGAGGCGGAAACCCGGTTGCTGACGCGCCGCCGTCAGAGATTGCACAGACGTTTCATTTCTCGAACTGCTTCCTGCATGCCAACAAAAATGGAACGCGAAATAATACTGTGTCCGATATTCAGCTCGAGCATGCCATCGATCTGAGCGACGGGAACGACGTTGGTGTAAGTAAGTCCGTGCCCCGCGTGGAGTTGCATGTTGGTGGACTCAACAACCTGAGCAGCCGATTTCAGAATCTTCAACTGGCTCGTGCGTTCCCCTGAGTCCGTTGCGTTGGCATAGGTGCCGGTGTGAAGTTCCACGGCGTCGGCTTTCAGGTCAGAGGAAAGCTCAATCTGGGCTGAATCCGGATCAATAAACAGGCTGACAAAGATCCCGGCATCGTGCAACTGTTTGATTGCTCGATCGACGCGATCCCGATTGGCGATGATGTCCAATCCGCCTTCGGTTGTCACTTCTTCTCGCTTTTCAGGCACCAGGCAAACCTGATCCGGCATCGTTTTTATGGCCAGGTCAAGCATGTTCGGCTCGCAGGCACATTCGAGGTTCAGCTTGACGTTCACCGTGTCTCGCAGGACGCGTACGTCGCGATCCTGAATGTGCCGCCGATCCTCGCGAAGGTGAACGGTAATTTGATCCGCTCCTCCCAGTTCTGCCATGGCGGCGGCCCAGACTGGATCAGGTTCGGTCGTCTGTCTGGCCTGACGGATGGTTGCCACATGGTCAATATTGACGCCGAGTTTAATCATGGGAAGTAAGCAAAAAGGATACGGTGAAAATTTTATCGCGGTAGAAGTTGATTATGTTTCCAGACGATGCGAGACACTGGACTGCCCTAACAGGTTCGCTTTCTGATTAAGCAACGCACCCGAGTTGTCTGCACGAGTGATTTGCACTTGGCAATGATTTCCAAACTTTTGGCGGACGCTTTCCTTCAGGGCTGTTGCTCTGTCTGTGTCCTCAGCAACGGCAAACACACACGGTCCCCACGATGTCTGACCCACCGCGGGAATACCAGCTTGCCGAACATGGTCGATGAGCGAGCTTACCGCGTTTCCATTGTACGCTCCGCCCTGCACCGACTCGAAGTACAAACCGCTGCGGTGACCGAAATCAAACAAAGCTTCAGCAAAAGACTTGTAGTCAGCCTGTACGACCGCAGGCACGATCTGGTCTTTGACAAGGGACCGCATGGCGGAATACTGTTCCAGTGTTGTTCCCGGGATCTTGTTAAATGCTGCTTGTTCCTGTTCTCCAGCCAAACCGACGGGCTGGTCGGGGAACATCAACACGATCGGCCAGTCTCGAGGAAAGTCAGTATGGAAATCCAGCGAAGCGATCGCCTCGTTCGCACTTTTTCCCTGGTCGACCAGAAACCCTCCTTCGGCAAATCCGTGACTTCCAATTGCCGAGCGTGTTCCTCGCCCGACCGCCACTGAAAGCTCAGCAATGGATGGCGTGGGCAGCTGAAAGAACTGGTTCAAGGTCGTCGTGGAGGTGATGGCGATCTGAGTCCCGCTGCCCAAACCAGAATGTCGAGGTGGGAGTTGAACCGCATTCAATTCCACTGGGAGATCTTCGACTGATTGGACCTGCAACTGCGACGCGACATCAAACGCGTCAAACCATCTTTCGGCTGCTTGCCGACATAATGTCTGTTCTTCCCCAGTCTGACAAAACCGATCGGCAGCGGTGGCTCGAATGACCGTTCTCGGTTCTTCGACCATCAATCCAATCCCGCCAAACTGTCTGGGTACGAGGTCGCCCACGGCGAACAAGCCAAAATGCAGCCTGCCGGGAGCGGAAACGGTGGTGGGAAGGAATGAGTTCAAAATAAAAAGAGCCGGTGGTTCGTTTCGACTTGGTTTTCGGATTGGTTGAACCACGACAGGATTCAAGCTGCTTCTTCGGAGGGCCTGCTGCGTTCAGGGCGATTGGTCAGCCACATGTCGCTTGAGTAACTCGAACGCTTCAGTTTCTCTTGGTCCGGCAGTTTTCGCAACGATGGTTTCCAATCGAATAAACTGTTCTGAAATTTCTTCGGCAGGAAGAAAATCCAGCCTGGTCGCAAGGATGGCCGCTTCGATCACCGAGTGCATGGCCCGATTGAAGCCAAAAAAGTCCCGGCCTCGCTTATCGTGAACAGCGTGGCAATTCAGACTCATCCGAGGCCCGGTTTCATCAATAAAATCAACCTTGAATTCATACCAGCGACACGCGCCGGCGATCACGTGGCCGTCAACTTTTTCTGCAGGCACTGTTTCCGGAGGTGGGTCAAACTTTGAGATCGCGCCTCGTGCAAACATCAGGACATCGTCGGTAACGTGCAAGACGCCTTGTCGAGTCCGCTTCAGATTCATGAATGTGCGAGAAGTATCAAACGGACGAAGTTGAAAGCGATCCATGTTCCATTGACCCGACATGTCTACTTCAACGACTGGGCCCATCGGAGAAACATTCAGGCTGCCATCCTCATTAACAGTCGTGACCAGTGACTCCAGAATCATGGGGTCGCTCCATGGCTGGATGTTTCTTGTTGCGAAAGCTGCACGCAAGAATCCGCTTGTTCGCTGTTTGAAGGCGCGCAACCTGCAAGTGAAAGAAAGTTCTTCAGTATCTGGTGGCCATGATCGGTAAGGATCGACTCAGGGTGAAATTGAACTCCAACAACCGGCAACGTCTCATGCTCGACCGACATCACAATCCCGTCGCCTGTTTCGCTGGTCACTTTCAATGAATCAGGCAGCGATCCATGTTCAACGACCAGCGAGTGATAACGCCCCACAGAAAAGGTGTCAGGTACCTTTTCAAATAGCCGGCTTTCAGAATGCGTAATCTCGCTTGCCCGGCCGTGCATCGGTTGCCATGCTCGAACAATATTCCCGCCCATCGCTTGAACGATCGCCTGGTGACCAAGGCAAACACCAAGGATGGGGATCGTATCAGCAAACTTGCGGACGATGTCGAGGCTGATTCCCGCTTCGTCGGGCGAACAAGGCCCTGGCGAAATGACGATCGCTTCGGGCGCAAGCCTCTTTATCTTGGCCAGGTCAATCGCGTCATTTCGCACGGTGAGTGTTTCGGTTCCCAATTGCCGAAAGTATCGGGCAAGGTTGTGGACGAAACTGTCGTAATTATCGATCACCAGAATCATGTTTGATTGGCGGGTGCTTTCATGTTGATGGCTCGCAGCATTCCGGCCGCCTTGGTCCACGTTTCTTCGTACTCAAGAACAGGATCTGATTGAACCACGATACCGCCACCGACAGGAATCTGCCACCAACCGTCTTTTGCGGTAACAGAACGAATCAGAATGTTCAGGTCCGCGTTGCCGTCAAACCCGAGGTACCCCAGTGATCCGCAATAGGCGCCTCGCGACGTCGGCTCAATCTCAGCGATGATCTCCATGGCACGCACTTTTGGAGCCCCCGTGATCGAGCCTCCTGGAAATACCGCTTCGATCAGATCGATCGCATTTTTATTTGGCTTCAACTTGCCCTCGACGGCTGAAACCAGGTGCAGGACGCTTTGGTACTGCTCCAGTTCGCACAACTGAGTGACTCGAATCGAGTCGTCCTCGCAAACCCGTGAAAGATCGTTGCGCATCAGGTCGACGATCATCGTGTTTTCGGCCTGATCTTTCTCGCTGGCCAACAGTTGCCGCCTGGAATGGATGTCGACCATCGGCGTTCCCGTCCGACGTCTTGTTCCTTTGATGGGCCGTGTTTCGACAACGCCATCGTGTATCGAGATAAAACGTTCTGGAGAGGCGCTGACGATCTGAGCAGCTGAAGCGTCTGTCTGTTTTGACGTCGGAAAGTCAAAGTACCCGCTGAATGGTGCGGGGTTGCACGATCGCAGGCGGTGGTAAAGCTCTGACGACGAACAGTTTGCACGATGGAGCAGGCGTTGTGCCAGATTGATCTGAAAAACGTCCCCTGATCGGATGTATTCGATCGACCGTTCAACGGCATCGATGTACTGATCGCGACTGAAGTTGCTGGTTAATCCCTCGGGGCCGGCTGCTGAATACTGCGGCGCGAATCGCTCGGAACAGGTCGCGGTTCTGTCCGTCGAAGAACGTTTCTTGTGTTTCGCATGGGCAGATCCGCTCAGCCAGCTCAGGCATTCTTCACCTCGTGCACGGGCGCGCGCAGCCCTTGCTTCCCGTTCCGTTTCAGGAAACCCTTGCGAGATAATCCATGCCCGGTTTCGTTGGTGATCCCACGCAATCACGACGTCGTAGCAGCCGAGTGCAATGGCAGGAATCGAAAACTCATCGAATTCGACCGGCGAAATATTCTCAAACGAGCGATTCAAATCGTAGCTGAGAACGCCGGCCCAACCGCCTTGCATCGGCGGAAGGTCGGGGATTGTTTCACATTCGAAATTTGTCAGTGTTTTGCGAATTGACTCCAAAGGGTTCGCCGTCCCGGTAGGTTCGATCGCCCAATCAAAAGGGTCCGCCATCAGAAAGCTATAGCGCCCCAGCGGCTTCCCTGCCGAGGTCTCGATTTGCATCGAACTGTCCAGAAGAAGGCGACCGGGGTGATTTTGCAGCGCATCAAAAGCCTGCATCACATCTGGAGCAGGGACAAGCTCCTGGACAAAAGCGCCGTTGAGTGTTTTCGGATTGGTGTTCGGATCAGCCAAGGTTCAGTTTGAGCCAGACAGTTCACACGGTTGAAAAAAGAGACACACGTTTACCCTCGGTCGCGGCGTTTCTTCAGCCGGTGCCGGTCGACCTCCGGCTGAGTCAAATGGCCCCAGTCGAGCGCTTCATCTTGAGTGTATTGCTTGCCCAATTGAAGTGCGGTCATGGCTTTGCACATCTCATAACCCAAATAGAACGCGTGGGAGGCATCAAGGTTTCCCGGTTCGGATGCGGCCAATTGATCAAATGCGATAAACGGATCCGAATCGTGAAAATGCAGCCCGCTCCCCATTAGATGGATTTCGTCCTGCTCCGCAAGAATCCGGTAATTGTTATCCTTGATTTGCGACGCAAGAGTGTTGATCTGCTCGGGAGTGAATTCCATCAGCTTCACGTCACGCAGTGTCACCAAGTCTTCAGTCAGATGTTTTGGCGGTACACTTTGATTGACGGCATAGTGAACCATTCGCCGAGCAATATCACATTCTTTCACGCTGGTGCGGGCCCAGTTGATCACCTGAGTGGTCAGGACGCTTCGAATGCCAAGTTCCTGGCAGATCGCCAGCAGCAAAACGTTGATGCCTGCCGAGTCGACATCGGTCAGCTCAGTCAGGTTGCCGATGCCCATCATTATTTCGGCATCAGGCCATCGGTTTCGGGCTGCCATGTACCGATTCAGGCTGGCCGCGAAACCAAGTCCAATTGGCTCGAGAATCGGATCCAGTCGCATCGGTACATTTTGCGACGCCAGCCAATCGATCGTTTCCTGCATGCTATCGATGTTACGAATGTCGTCCGGGATGACCACCACTTCACAACCCCAGTCGGCTGCGGCTTCGCGATTGGACGAGTTCACCGATAAAACCAATTCCGCGCCGGCGGCGACTGCGGGAGCAATCTCTTTGGGATTCAGGCTGTCAATGGAAACGCGGTGCCCGTGATCTTTCAGTGCTTTGATGCAATCGACCACGCCGGTCCAATGAGACTTGGGTTCACAACCGACATCGATCAGGTTCGCTCCGTCGTCTTGCATGGAACTGGCTATTTTCAGGATGGTGTCCAGGCTCAATCGAGGTGCGTGATTAATTTCCGCAATAATCTGGATGTCCCATTTTCCATAGTCCGATCGATCGACTTTCTGATCAAAATGTTCAGGCAGTCGACGCAAGTCTTTCGGGCCGATTTCGATCGGTATTGAGGTGACGTTTCTGATTGGGCTCAGATCCCCATCGCAATATCCGGGCAATATGATTTTGGTTGCCGAATCCGGCACCTCAAGGCGTTTCGCGATCCACTCGGGCGTCATTAACGCGGCTACGGTAATCGGCAGAACCTGGACCGAGTAATCGAACCCGGCTTTGGAGGACAATTGAGCCAGAACGTTGCGAAGCGCGGGTTCGGCCAGTTTGCCGGTGACGAAATGGATGTTTTGCTTGTTCACGAGCATACGGGTTTGGCGGATTTCCTGGTTCCAGAAACCTCGCGGGAGTATGTTGGAACGTATAATGATTGTATCTTGAGGTTGCCGACGTTGGTATGTCCTGACGTGGCTTCGTCATCGAGGTAAAGATCCAGCTCCTCAGTCCGTTTATTCCCTCCCTGAATGTTGAAAGCCAATTGATGAAAGCCTTGCGGTATGCAAAGCGACTGATCAGCTTTGACACGACAAGCCACTTGTCGAATCGGCTGATCTGCAAATACCTCGAGCTTAAATTGACGAAGCACGGGTTTCTGGTTGAAAAAACGGAATACGTCGACGCGGCTGGCGTGAGAAAACAAAACGTGATTGCGAAAAAAGGTGGTGGTCAGGGCGGGCTGGCCTATTTTTCGCACTCGGATGTCGTTCCGGCAATCGATTGGTTTGACGGTACGCCTGGCCCGTTCGAGCCAACGGTGATGCAGGAGAGACTGTATGGTCGCGGAAGTTGCGACATGAAGGGTTCCATCGCCTGCATGTTGTCGGCGGCTCAGCAGTTTGCGTGGGATGATTTCAAGCAACCGCTTTATTTTGTTGTGACGGCCGATGAGGAAACGGGTTTCGCGGGGGCTCGGTCTGTCGTGGAAGACAGTAAGCTCTATCGAGAGATTGTAAACGATGGTGCACGAGCCATTATCGGTGAACCGACCTCACTGGAAGTTGTCTATGCTCACAAAGGGATCTACGAAATCACGGCAACCGCGACGGGACGAGCGGCTCATTCGAGTACACGTGATGGCGTTAGCGCGAACCTTGCGATGATTCCGTTCTTGCAGGACGTTAAAGAACTACGAGACCAGACGGAGTCGATTGACGGCTGGCAGAACGATTTGTTCGACCCGCCCACGCTCAGTCTGAACATTTGCATCCGGGACAATGCCGAGGCATCGAATGTCACGGCGTCAACAAGCGTTTGCACGACATCCTTACGTCCAATGCCGGGCGTCGATGTCGAGCCCCTGATCGAGAAGTTGGTTGATTCGGCTCAGTTGAATGGTTTGCAGCTGGAAGTTCAGCGGCACGGTGCCCCGATGCTGACCGACGTGGGCTCCGAGTTCGTTACTCAAGCGTTGGCGTTGGCTCACAAACAGGAACCACAGTCGGCTTGCTACAGTACCGACGCAGGCGTGTTTAGCGAGATCGAAAACAAGATCGTGTTCGGTCCGGGAAGTATTGCTCAGGCCCATACGCAAGACGAATGGATCTCACTGGAACAGCTGGATAAGGGAACAGAAATGTTCGCCAAAATGATCCGGCAATGGTGTGGGTAGTAAATAGTGTTGCATTTTTGGCGTCGATCGAGTCGATGATTGACTGCGGGTATCGCTCGAAAGGTTTCCTTTTTGGCTCTTCATGGAATTTAATGGGTAACTAAATGAAACAAGTCCGGCTCGAACGCCAGCTCCATGCGGAGCATTCGGTATTCGATTCAATTTTCGGCCCCAAGCTACCAAAGGCGGCCCAATCCA